>CAYWMG010000118.1:0-23095 GCA_964459245.1 uncultured Candidatus Bathyarchaeia archaeon | reverse complement strand
GTTATTCATGAGCGCCGCAGCAGTAACCGCCAACGAGAAGATCATACGTATGCCCACCTGTTCTTGGTGCGCTCGAACAATACTGCCTGGAGAAGGAGCAGTTAAATTTCCCTGCCCAAGTTGCGGTGAAGTCACGATCTGGCGGTGCGAAAAATGCCGAATGTTCGGTAGACCTTATCGTTGCGTTAAATGTGGATATTCCGCTCCATAGAGTGAACGAGGGAAATTTATTGGCGAAAGTACTGGCATCGATTAAGATCTTTCCTCACGAAGCAAACATAGACTTAAGTCCTTTGAAATCCAAAATAGAAGCATCACTTCCGGCGGGTTTTAGCGTCCGAAAATTCGAGGAGGAGCCGGTGGCATTCGGACTAGTGGCACTGATTGCACACGTCATTCTTCCGGATGACGCTGCTGGCCAAATGGACCAGGTTGAGGAAGCGATTAAGTCGATTAATACGGTAAGTCAAATCCAGGTCTTGAGAGTCGGCCGGATCTAATTCAGTTACCCTAAGTAACAGTTATATTTCAATGGAGTTACGTGGAGCTAATTGCCCTTGAAAGGCATGGGCTTACTGACAGTTTCAGACAGGATTTACTGATACAACAAGTGGTAGTACAAAAGCAATTTTAATGGCACCATTCAAAGCCTGTTTAAGTACGTATCCTAATCGTATGAATTCTTGGAGAGTGAAAAGATGAGTCGAGAATTATCCTTGAGAGTAGCTGATGCTAGACAGCGAGATGTTGGTCACGGGAAGGTCCGCATAGATAACGACACGATGCAGAAGCTTGGAATTACTGCAGGAGACTTCGTAGAGATTCACGGCAAGAAAATGACCGTAGCAGTCGCGTGGCCTGCATATGCTGAGGATCAAGGTCAAGAAATAGTAAGAATGGATGGACTCATCAGAAGAAATGCCGGCGTAGCTCTGAACGAGTACGTTAACTTTCGCAAGGCAGATGTCAAAGATGCCCAGGCCATTATATTCGCTCCAACAGACGTACGTCTGAGCGTAGACGAGGAGTTCGTCAGTTTCGTAAAGAGACGGTTCATGGATATGCCGTTTATTGAGGGAGATATGACTCTTCTGTCCATTTTTGGAAGTGCTGTACCACTTATCGTTACTAGAACCCGCCCTCACGGTGCAGTAAAGATCATTGAAACGGCTCATGTGCAAGTATTGAGCGAACCCACGCCGGAGAAGAAGGGAATCCCAATTGTTACCTACGAAGACATAGGTGGTTTACACGAGGAGATTCAAAGAATCCGCGAGATGGTGGAACTTCCGCTTAGACACCCAGAACTTTTCCAGCGACTTGGAATTGAGCCTCCAAGAGGCGTTTTCCTATATGGACCTCCTGGGTGTGGAAAGACATTGCTTGCAAAAGCCGTAGCGAACGAATCCGACGCGAACTTTTATGTAATTTCTGGACCAGAAATAATGTCAAAGTTCTACGGAGAATCTGAAGCTCGATTGCGCGAAATATTCCAGAAAGCGCAAGAGACATCGCCTAGCATAATCTTCATCGATGAGATGGATGCCATCGCACCGAAACGCGAAGAGGTAACAGGAGAAGTGGAGCGACGAGTTGTCGCACAACTCCTATCTCTCATGGACGGAATGGGATCCAGAGGAAATATCATAGTAATAGGTGCAACTAATCGACCTAACGCAATAGACCCAGCACTACGTCGACCTGGACGCTTTGACCGTGAGATAGAAATTGGCGTGCCTGACAAGGCAGGAAGATATGAAGTTCTCCAGATTCACACAAGGAATATGCCGCTTGATGAAGATGTTGAATTAAAACGGCTTAAGGACATGACTCATGGCTACACTGGAGCAGATACCGCATCATTATGTCGTGAAGCAGCCATGAAGGCTCTTCGACGGTACATACCAGAGATCAACTTGGAAGAAGAGCGCATTCCACCAGAAATCCTAGAAAAGATGGTTGTTAAGATGGAAGATTTCATGTCAGCATATAGAGAGATCACTCCTACTGCAATGCGTGAGGTATACGTGGAAGTCCCACAGGTAAAGTGGACTGAAGTCGGCGGTCTCAAACGGGTGAAACAGGAGTTAATGGAATCCGTAGAATGGCCACTGAAGAAACCTGAAGTGTTTAACAAGATGGGAATAAAACCACCACGCGGAATCTTGCTTTACGGCCCACCTGGATGCGGCAAGACACTGCTTGCAAGAGCTGTAGCGACGGAAAGTGAAGCGAATTTCATCTCAATCAAGGGTCCAGAAATATTCTCCAAATGGGTTGGAGAATCTGAGAAGGCTATTCGTGAAGTCTTCCGAAAAGGAAGAACCGCCGCTCCAGCAATAATATTCTTTGATGAATTGGACGCAATTGTCCCCAAGCGTGGTTTGGGATACGCCGACTCAGGCGCGAGTGAACGGGTGATCAGTCAACTTCTCACCGAAATTGACGGCATAGAGAGTTTACAGAATGTGCTAGTGATGGCGGCAACTAATCGCCCAGACATGCTAGATGCTGCGGTAATGAGACCTGGCAGGTTTGACAGGCTAATCTATGTGCCCTCACCAGATGTTGAATCATTGAAAGAGATCTTCAAAATACACGCGCACTCAATTCCTCTATCTAGGGACGTGACACTCGAAGAACTCGCTCGAAGAGCTCAAGGCTACTCTGGCGCTGATATTGAGGCGATCTGCAGAGAAGCGGCAATGAATGCACTGAGGATTGACATTGATGCAACGGAAGTGACACGCCGCGACTTTGATGAAGCTATGGAGCGGGTTGGGCCAAGCATCGCACCAGAAGATGACGCTTGGTACCAGAAATTCTCCAAGAGGCTTAGAAGGGAGAGGGCATCAGCACCGACTCCTGTAGCTTAGGGATGCATATGGAGACAGTTTGGGGCCCGCGACCATTACAGCTCTCCGTCCTCGAACTCATCGGCAGAAAGGGACCGCTGACTGACGATGAACTATTAAAAGAGATGAAGAATGGCAAAGAGGACATTGGCTTTCGCGAACTCAATTCAATACTTATGAAATTAGAAGTCAATGGATTGATTCGCGTATCACGACAAATGAAAGGAAAAAGACGAGTGGAACTCGCCCAGCAATTAGATGAACGCAAGCAAGACTAATACTTGCCAATTCAATCGGTAGATCTCGCAATCGTTGGAGCCGGAGTTAGCGGGTCCACCTCAGCATTTGCAGCAACAACTTACGGAGTTTCTGTGGCAATATTTGAGGAACATCCCCAAGTTGGTTACCCATCTCACTGCTCAGGACATATTGGGATAGAAGCTTTCAGAAAATTCGCTCCCAAACTTCCGCGGGAACTAATCGAGAACGAAATTAAGGGAGCTATCCTCTACGCACCAAACGGAGAATCACTAATACTTCGCAAGTCGAGACCAATTACCTGGGTGATTAACAGAGCAGAATTCGACCGCTATCTTGCTTCTCTTGCCACGCAAAATGGTGCATCTCTCAATCTGAACGCTCGAGTGAATGGGGTTACGAGATCTAAAGAACGCATAACGCTCAAAGTGGCATCGCAAGAGCGCGCCGAGATCTCGTGTAAGATGGTTATTGATGCTGGAGGCTGTAGCATGCCAGTTGCGAGATACATGGGCATCCATAAACTAGACAATCTATCGATTGTCAACTCAGCTCAAGTTAACGTTGTCAACCTAACTGATATTGATCCAGATTTCGTCGAGCTCTACTTTGGTCAACAGTTTGCTCCAGGATTTTTCGGTTGGATAATTCCACGAAGAGACGGTTCGGCAAAGTTAGGACTCGCAGCGGGAGCGAGGTCAAATGTAAGATTATGCCTCGAACGCTTCTTGAAGCACCCCGTCATCTCATCGAAGATGAAAAAGGCCAACATCGTCACCGAACCTCTGTTTCATCCCATTCCAGTTGGAGGCGGTGGAAGACGCACATTTGGAGATTCGATTTTAACTGTTGGCGACGCCGCATCCCAGGTTAAACCAACAACTGGTGGTGGCATAGTGTTTGGATTAGCATGTGGCAGATTGGCTGGACAGACGGCGGCTATGGCAATCTTGAACCATGACACTTCATCAGCTTTCTTGAGCAAGTATGAGGCATCGTGGCGTAGGCTAATTGGTTTCGACTTGAAGGTTATGACGTGGCTGAAGCGATTGCTTTACGGAATCCCCGACCAACGTTTGAATAAGATTTTTGCCATATCAAAAGAGGTGGGAGCAGGCGAAGTGTTGAGCAGGACTTCGGACATCGATTTTCAGGGTCGTACGTTGTTATCTTTAGCCCGTGATCCAAGACTGTTTGTTACATTGCTATCTGCGTCTATTCTCTCACTTCCGTCGCTTATTCGTGAGAAAGGTTAACCTTTTCTTAGTTGCCTCATAGTTTCAGTTAGAACTGGCAATACCTGATACAGGTCTGCTACAATTGCATAGTCAGTGAATTCGAGTATAGGGGCCTTTGGGTCATTGTTGACAGAAATTATTATTTTGCTATTTCTTATTCCAGTAAGATGCTGTATCTGACCAGAAATTCCACAAGCGAAATATAGTTTTGGACTAACTTTTTGGCCTGAGAGGCCTATGTACTGCTCTTCGGGCAGCCAATGAAGGTCTTCAGCTATTGGACGTGAGCATCCTATTACTCCCCCTACGGCATTGGCGAGTTTCTCTACCATGATTATGTCTTTTTTCTCTCGGATACCTCGACCAAAGGATACGATCACCGATGCATCGGCTAACCGTACTCCCTTAGCCTCCTTAGGCATCTTCTCAAGAAGCTTGGTGCTGGGATCTTTTATCTTAGGTTCCACCTTAACCACTTGACCCTTGCGGGAATCGTCCGCGGGGAGCGCAGAAAACAGCCCTCTGGCGACAGTTGCAATTTGCGGTTTTACTCTTGAGACGTGAGTTTCAACAAGATTTCCGCCAAGGGTTATTCTATCCATAAGAAGATATCTCTTGTCCGCGTCTGGCTCAATTCTTGTGGCTTCTGTTACACAACCTGTTTTCAGTCGTTCAGCAAGGCGAGGTGCGAGTTCCAAGCCATTCCTGGTTGCTCCGATCAGGATTATATCCGGATTGTGTTCGGTGGCGAGTTCGCTTAGTGCGTCAGTATATGTATCGACGTGGAAATTAGCCAACGCAGGGTCGTTTGCTGTGAGTACCTTGTCGGCGCCATGTTTTATGTAATCTTCATTTCCTTCGGCAGGTCCAATCGAGATTGCGACCAACTCTGACCCTAAGGCTTTAGCGAGAAGACTTCCCTTTCCAAGGAGTTCGAATGCGAGTTTGGGTACTTCGGAGAAGATCCAGACTCCATGGTTTTCTTCTTGCATTCTAATCTACCTTAAGAACTCCTTCCTGCTGAAGTGCTTTTGCCAATTTGAGTGAAATTTCTTTCGAATCTCCCTCTAGAATTATGCGTTTCCTGTCTCCTGAAACTAAAGTACTTCTCAGGACTTCAATCAAGGCTCCATTGAAGCCTAATTCGTCTTCTTCCAAGCTAAGGTCGGTGGCATTCCATGTGGTCGTGGGTTTTTTCGAGGCGGCCATTATTGACATCAGAGTTGGAAGCCTTGGCTCGTTGATTTCTCTAACAACGGTAACTAGGCAGGGCAGTTTTCCTTCGACAACTTGGCGTTCGGTTTCCAAGTCTCTTTCGACTATGATCTTCGTTCCATCTAGCGTTATTTTGGTTGCATAGGTTATTTGAGGGAGGTTACAGATCTCGGCCAATCTTGGTCCCGTCTGAAATGCAAACAGATCCTCAGAATAGGCACCGCAGATTATCAAGTCGTAATCGAGTATCTTGGTTACTGCAGCCGCTAACGCGTTTGCGATTGCGTGAGAATCTGAACCTTCAAACCGCGGATCAGTGATAAGAATTGCTTCGTCAGCTCCCATTGCCAAGGCCTCTCTGAGAGCCTCCTTTGCTTCAGGTGCTCCTACGGTGACGACTGTGATTTTTCCACCATGCTTCTCCTTTATCCGGATTGATTCTTCCAAAGCATTTTTGTCGGTCTCACTTACGACTCTGGGAACACCTTGAAACACCAAGCTCTTGGCAGCCTTATCGATTTTGAGTTCAGCGGTTTGAATTACCTGTTTGATAAGCACGATAATGTTTACCATAACTCTTCACAAAAATTATGTTCTCAAGAGATGAAGATGGAGCTAATAAGATTGAGATTAGATGTAAATTGAATCGGCGACGAGTTCCGCTAGGTCTTTGACTGAGAGAGTATCTCTGGCTCCAACCGAGACTGAGGCGTCTTCAAACATGGAAGTGCAATATGGACATGCTGTCGCAAGAATATTGGGTTTCAAATTTTGAGCTTCTTCAAATCGTATCAGGTTGGTTCGTTGCTTTTGACTTACTTTGTACCAGAAGTTGGCTCCTCCTGCTCCGCAACAAAAGCTGTTCTCATGATGGCGAGGCATCTCCTTGAGCTTCAATTCACTTAGCGATGAGAGAATGGATCTGGGAGCATCATATTGTTCATTGTATCGTCCAAGATAACAAGGATCGTGGAATGTGACAAGCTTATGCGACCCCTTTCTTAACTTCAATTTTCCTGAATTTATCAGGTCGGCAATGAACTGGGTGTGATGAACAACTTTGACTGTTGCTCCAAACTCTGGATATTCGTTCTTGAAAGTGTTGAAACAGTGTGGGCATTGAGTTACTACTGTCTTCACGTTATATTTTTTGAAGAGTTCGATCAGCTCGAGAGCTGATTGTTGGAATCGCCCTTCTTCACCAATCCGTCTTGCGACCTCACAATTGCATCTCTCTTCGTTTCCAAGCACGGAGAATCGCACGTGTGCAGTGTGCAGGATTTTTGCCATGGCTCGTGATACGGTCTGATTCCGAGGGTCATAAGATCCAGCACAGCCGACCCAATATAGCACCTCGAAATCTGGTTGCTGCGCGACTGTCTTGACGTCGAGTCCTTCTGCCCATTTTAGTCGGTCATTAGGTGAGAGTCCGTAAGGATTTCTGGAATTATTTAGATTTGTAAGAAGATCCTTCTTAGCACGGTCTAGCTTCCCTTCTCCGACGAGGTGTCGTCTCATGTCTACAATTGCGTCGATATGATCTATCAGGACTGGGCATTCGTTTACACATGCTCTGCAGGTTGTGCAGGCCCACAACTCCTCTTGGTCGATGATCGAACCCAAAAGCAACGAACCTTCTCTACTTCTGCTACTCAGCATACTATTCCGCAGCTTGAGGATTAGATGCATAGGAGAGAGTGGTGTTCCGGCAGCAGTTGCTGGACACGAATTGCTGCATCTGCCACATGACGTACATGAATCGAACGTTAGCTTCTCCTGCCACGAGAAGTCAGCAATATTAGCTGCACCTATCTTGACGTTGAAGTCTTCCGAGGTAAGTAGTTCTCTGAGGTCGAATGGTGTGCTCAGTTGACCTGCAGGTCTCTGATGTGCAAAGAGTGAATTTAGAGGCGACGTGATCACATGGAACAGTTTAGTGTATGGAATACTTGCAATTGCTGTGAATGCTAGAACCGCATGAAACCACCATAAGCCTCTGTAGAATCGTACTGCTTGCTGTCCGTCGAATCCTAGCTTCTCAAGAATCAAAGCGATTTGGTAACCTGCAAAAGACCATGGTGCCCATTGCGGCTTATCAACCGCTAGACGAATACCCTCCAGCAAGTAGCCAGTTACGAGTATGATTATCAGTATCGACAAAACGAAGATATCGTCACGTGATGATGGTAGGTTCGATGGCTTTATGAAAATACGCCTATAAATCGCAAGAATTAATCCTGCAATTGTTAACAGCCCAAAGACATCTAGAACCGTTTCGTAGACGAGATAAAAGTTTCCGGTCAATATTTGATGCTGGAAGAAAGGTTTCCAAATATCAAAATCCAAGAAAACGAGCGTCGTACCAATAAAGAGGACGAGCATTCCAGAATAAATCAGCAAGTGCATTGTTCCAGGGTAAGGTTTCTTCAACACTTTGCGTTGGGCGAAGGCGTTAACAACAGCCCTCCTAGTTTGTTTGCTGACAGAACTTACACTGACTGAACCTCCGCCAACATAGAGCCTGAAGCGTCTGAAGATCCCATACAGAAAGACGACAGTAAATCCTGACAATATGAGATACATGGCGAGAGAAGTTAGAGGTGGCATGAGATCGTAGGCCAGTCTGTGAGGTTCTGTCAATGCTGTTATACCTGATTACGTGGGAACGAGTGAGACGTGGTAAAAGAGATTTCGCGTGTGAGAAGGAATTAAATCCCATGTCAGTGCGTCCAGCATATTTGTCCAAGAGCTGAAGAGAATTGGAAAAGGTCACAGTAGTTCAATACGGGCTGGGCCCGATCGGAATTGGAATCGTTGAGACACTCATCAGAAGACCTTGGGTTGAGCTAGTTGGCGCAATTGACGTCGATAAAACCAAGATGGGCAAGGACGTGGGCCAGTTTCTAAAGAACCCTAAGAAACTTGGAGTCATTGTCAGTGATCGAGAAGAAGTACTTGAGAGGACGATGCCGCAAGTAGTCACTCATTCGACTTCGTCATACCTGAAGACTATTTATCCACAGCTTGAAGGAATACTGAACCACGGTGCAAGTATTGTTTCAACCGCTGAGGAGCTTGCCTATCCTTTCGTTAAGAATCCTGACGTGGCACTGAAATTAGACACACTTGCTAAGTCTAACAAAGCAGTTTTGCTGGGAACTGGGGTTAACCCTGGCTTTCTTCTCGACACGTTAGTAGTTGTCTTGAGCGGGGCTTGCCAAGATGTAACGTCTATCCGTGCTGAGCGCGTTGTGGATGCGTCTAGGAGGAGATTATCTCTTCAAAGAAAAATTGGAGTAGGCTTGATGCCTGCTGAATTTGACCGCAGAGTTGCTGAAGGGGTGATAAAGCATGTAGGATTGCCAGAATCAGTAGGATTGATCGCCTTGGCCATGGGGTGGAAGATTGGAGAGATACAGGAGAGAATAACTCCCATAGTTGCAGAGAAAGAGGTGAACAGTGATTTTTTCAAAGTTCCGTCAGGTGCAGTGGCTGGTGTGCGTCAGGTCGCCAAAGGAATTCTGGCGGGTCAAGAATTGGTTGTGTTGGATCTAAGAATGTGCCTCGGTGCACAGAATCCACATGATTCAATTCTTATCGAAGGTGTACCTCCAATCGACATGACAATAAAGGGTGGTATTCACGGAGATCAGTCGACTCCAGCCATCATTGTGAACTCAATCCCAAAGTTGCGTTATCTCGAGCCTGGACTCCGGACAATGATTGACCTTCCTCCACTATCGCCACGCATGGACTTATCAGAAGTGGATAGATCGGTTATGCTCAAAACGTTCTAGCTACATCATCATTTGCTTTTGTGCTCGCTCACGTATTTCTCGATGGTGGATGTCAAGAACTTGATGTCCTCATCAGTATGAGCATAGCTAATTGCTCCGTGCAAAATATTGGGGGTCAATATCAAGATGCCATTTTCTAGCAACCATCGGAATAGGTCACTCGGCTCTCCGGGGAGTGAATTGGCGGTTGTATTATGAGCCGTCGTCTTGTTCATGTGAATTGCAAACAGTGAGTCTATACCCGTAATGGTTGTGGATTGGCCACGAAAGACCTCGCTAAGACCTCGCCTGGCTCTTTCGCCGAGTTCACTTAGACGCGAATATACTGATGAATGTTCTAGCGTTTCTATTGTCGCTAGACCAGCCGTTAAGGAAAGTGCGTTGCCAGCGAATGTTCCTCCATGATAAGCGTAGTCAACTCCGGAAAATTTTGTATGATCCATCCTCTCCATTATTTCGCGTCTACCACAGATTGCCCCTATGGGAAGCCCCCCACCAATAATTTTGCCCAAGACTGTAAGATCGGGAAGTACATTGAATCTCTCTTGTGCTCCCCCAAGCCCCATGCGGAATCCTGTTATGACCTCGTCAAAGATGAGCAGGGCGCCGACTTTGTCGCAGTATTCTCTCAACCCTTTCAGAAACTCTAACTGAGCTGGGATCATCCCCCCCGCTCCCAGGACGGGTTCAAGAATAACGCAGGCTAGTTCTTGCCCCTTGACTCGATCTAGAAATGCGCTCAAGTTATTGTAGGGAACTACAATCGTGTCCTCTTGTGATAATCCAGCTATACCTCCTGATGGAGGTTGATCGAAGGGTGGTTTAACGGCGATATGGAGAGGGTCGTAGGATCCGTGCCAACCACCTTCAAATTTTGCAATCTTGCTTCGTTTCGTGTATGTTCTGGCAAGACGGATAGCAAAGAGATTCGCCTCGCTACCGGAACTAGTGTATCTAACCATCTCCGCACTGGGTACGTGTTGACAAAGTTTCTCAGCATGAAGTATCTCGAGTTCGTGCTCAAGGCCATAGTGCCAGCCATTCTCGATCTGGCGTTTAATCGCTTGCAGAACTGGTTGAGGCGCGTGACCAAGAATCATGCTAAAATGGGTGCACCAGTAGTCAGTGTATTCATTTCCGTCGATATCTATCAGTCTAGCTCCCTTTGCACGCCTGACAAAGAATGGATAGGGGTCAAAGAGTCGCAAGTAGTAAGAAACGCCTGCTGGTTGAACTTTCCTGGAGCGTTCAAACATTGATCTGGATTTTGATGTGTGGTAGAGGTAATTGCTTCCCATTCACTATAGCACCGACCTAGAAAGAAAGGTTAGCATTACTAAGTTCTCCGCAAATTTGATGAGACCTTGTATAAGAGTTGACCAAGAAGAAAGCAAGGTTGCTGAAGATGAAGACTAAATATCAAAATCAGAACGGAAACAAACCACTCCACGATGAGTTATGCAACTTGCATCTACTTACATTCGATGTGCGTATTGTGGACAAACCATACCTAGAATGACCCAAATCTGCCCCGTATGTCAGAAGAAGTTCTTATTCAAAGGACTGGGTCTCTAGACGAAGACGCCTGCGCTACTGTTGCGCGCCGGTAGGGCAATCTCCTTTTGTTCTTCCAAGTATGATAGGGCATCCATCGCTGCCTTACAACCTTCGCCAGCTGCGGTAATGGCCTGTCGATATCGGTAATCGTGAACATCTCCAGCAACAAACACGCCCTTCACGCTTGATTCGGTATCTTTACTTACGACAATGTATCCCTTATCGTCCAGTTCAATTTGTCCTCCAAAAACTTTCGTGTTAGGCTGGAATCCTATAGCAACGAATAACCCATCACATGATATTATTGATACTTCGCCCGTCCTCAAATTTTTGACCCTCAGGCCCTCTACTTTGTCCTTTCCCAGCACTTCATCAACTACCGTATCCCATAGAAATCTAATCTTAGGATTAGCAAGCGCTCTACTTTGCATAATCTTACTCGCTCTCAACTTGTCGCGTCTATGAATTATAATGACCTCCGTAGCATATTTCGTTAGGAAGAGAGCTTCTTCCATTGCCGTGTCCCCTCCACCGACAACTGCAATCCGCTTATCTCTGAAGAAATAACCATCACAAGTAGCACAGCTTGATACTCCACGACCGCGTAGCCTCTCCTCTGAAGGAAAACCCAACCATTTTGTCGATGATCCCGTTGCGATGATCACGGCATGCGCGGTTACAGTTCTACCTCCCGCAACTATCTTCATAGGTCTTTGTCCGAAATCTACGCTATCAACATCTTCGTCAAGTACTTCTGTCCCGAAACGCTCGGCCTGCTTACGAATATCGATCATAAGATCAGGCCCTTGGATCCCACTCGAAAAACCTGGAAAATTCTCCACACCAGTAGTCAACATGAGCTGCCCGCCAGCAACTTTACCTCCAATTACAAGAGTCTTGACGAGTGCTCGACCAGCGTATATGGCTGCTGTCAAGCCAGCAGGGCCTGAGCCAATGATTACGATATCATAGTCAACCATTCTAGTTCTACCTCTAGATAACGAAATGCGGGTATAAGTAAACCCCTTACATGTTGAACCTAGTTTTCGCGCATACTTTCAATGGATTAGGGCTCCATAAAGTAGTCTCCATGTTTTGTGACGCTTGCAGATTCCCCAATGAATATGACAATAGTATTAGACAGTTTGTTGAAGAATCGTTGCCGTCTCTCACGACACGGTTTGTAAAGCCACCCAATAAGACAATCCAAAGGGAGTAGGAATGATTTTCCAATACTCTGAATCGCAACAGCTTCGATAGGTGGATTTCTTCCATGAATATCAACGAGTCGAATATTGAGCAGCAATTGGCCAATTGATCGACCTAGGTACCATTCAGACAAAGTCCAGTAAAGAAAGAAAATCAGGATGGATAGTGGCGACCAGAGAGAGATATCAAATCCTTGGAGACGGGGAAGCAGAGAGGTGGGGATGAGCAGGGATTCTACTCCCTCTAATCCAAGGTATCCAAGTATCAGGTTAATTATGAAATAGTCGATAAACCACGCAACGAGACGCCTGCCCCAGGTCGCGAGTACGAGTGTGGAAGACATTGTCTCAGCACGTGAAGGTTGTTTCGACTTCGAAAGAGCAGCACTCAATAATTTTTTTGATCTCTTGTGAGAAATCCTTTGTGTACAGGAAGACCATCCCATTCCGCGACACCGTGAAAGAACTAAAGCTCTATCCGTGTGAGTTGAGCATTTGGGTATTCGATTAAGCTTTTGGCGCTAACACTTGAGTTCCTGATTTACCTTCGAGAGCCTTCACTAGACCTTCAAGACTCGCGATTATCGCACATTCCCCACCGCTTTCCACGAATCTAATGGCTGCTTCCACCTTGGGTGCCATACTTCCTTCCTTAAACTGGCCCTCTCTCAAGTAGTTCCTTAATTTCCCAGATGTGATCTCTCTGATTCTTTCTTGTTTGGAAGTTCCGTAATTGAGAAACACTCCTTCAACGTCAGTAAGTATGATAAAGATATTAGCTCCAATCAATGATGCAAGGCGTTGACCCGCTAGGTCCTTGTCTATTACTGCTTCAACGCCTACTCCTTTAGTTCCTTCTTCTATGATTGGGATTCCTCCCCCTCCACATGCCACGACAATGAATCCGGAATCAACAAGCGTTCGTATTGCTACACTCTCAGCAATTATCTTAGGATCAGGCGACGGTACAACCCGTCTGTAACCTCGACCGGCATCCTCTTTCATAATAAGATCTGGCCTCAGCTTCTTCAACCTTGATGCTTCATCTTTCGAGTAGAATGGGCCAATCGGTTTGGTCGGATTTTGAAAGGCGGAATCGTGTTTATCCACAATTACTCTGGTAACTACAGTGACGACACATTTGTCAATTCCGCGACCTTTGAGCTCGTTCCTAAGTTCCTGTTGAACAACATAACCAATGAATCCTTGTGTCTCGGCACCGCAAGCATCAAGCGGAAAAGGTGGAACGATACTCTTCGCAGCTTCATGTCTAAGTAGCGTCGCGCCAACCTGGGGTCCGTTGCCATGGGTCAAAACCACTTTGTAACCGCCTTCAATTAAGTCGGCAATTTTTGGCACCACCTTCCTTACGTTCCCAGATTGCTCCTCAACCGTTCCATTCTGTCCGCGTTGCAGAAGAGCGTTACCGCCTAGCGCGATGACTAGCAATCTATCAGTCAATATCGTCACTACACATTATGAAGGAGCGTACGGTTCTCCTGATTGTTCTTAAGAACTTTGGCTCACTGTACTAGATATGGCAGGATCCGTTTGACCGTTTAGGCTCTAGGACTGGCTAAGAAAAAGCTTACCCTTCAAGACTTCGGTACTTATGAGAGCCCAATCCCATGAGTCATGGTGTTTGAACATTCTGTACGTGTTTGAACATTCTGTACGTGTTCCATGACTATTCGGTACTCGCGAATGATTCGTGCTATTAGCTCGTGCGCTGATTTGATTGCAGGGTTGGATTTCTCGCCATTATCAGAGGAGATTTCGATTGTCAAATAGTTTCCTCTGAAGCGCGCTCTGACTTGAATACCTCCCTCTTCAGTAACCCATGTGAGGATAGTTTCATTATTGTTTTCCGAGTGCCCTAACCATCTTAGCGTGCTGAACCAGCTATACTTCAATCTTGAAATGACTTCGGAAGCTGACACATCTGTTGGAAGGTAGGTCTCGAGAATCTTGCTTCCCTTTGTTGTTTCCCCTCGTATGGGCACATTAATGATTCTTGAGCCACGTTGGGTCAATCGATATCCATCATCGGTGCGTTCGACCAATTGATCACTCTCCAAACGATGGAGAGCACGAGATAGGGTCTCCTGATGCATTCCTAACCTGCGTTTGAGACCTTGGAACGCCAAATTGGACTGGTCATGAAATGCGTCAAGGACCTGCCAATCACCATTCCGCAAATCTAGGTCATTCAACTCTTGCAAGGTCTTCACCAATCTAAACTTGGATGTCCAATAATTAATTGTTGTTAGCTAATAAATATATCGGATACCCAATAATGGCTAGCTCTGTCGACCAACTTTGGGGACTAGAACGATTTCGCCAAAAACACGGGTAAAGTAATAAGTTGCTTCAGTTACTCCGACTTGGCCCTGTTTGGTCAATTCGTAAACAGTCTTGCGACCTTCACTACGTATTTGAACCAATCCTCGTTTGCGCAAATCCTTCAGAGCAGGATAAATTGTTCCAGGATTCGGTTTGTCTCCTCTGCGCTTCGCGATTTCAATGGCTAATTCCTGCCCGTACATAGGACGCTTACATAACAACCAAAGAAGCATAAACGAGAGCATCCCCCTCATATCGCAACACAGATGTTCCTGCTGCCGTTGGCGCCCCATGGCTATCTAGTGATATTGGGTACCCCATACTGTTAAAGTTAGCCGAACTGACCGGTGATCATGAATCGACATGACCGATTTCGGTAACTCCAACCTACACCTTTCAAGAGTCAGCCTTTGACGTATCTCCCGATCCCTGAATGTAGGCTTCATTATCATAAACCGATATGGAGGAAACCTTCGCCACGCACGCCATGAGGCGGGAGCGAAATTGACTTTTTGCCCAATCGACGGGTCAGTAGGAAGTTTTTAGGTCATTTTTCGTTATTATATCGAAGTTAGGCTGCGACTGCCTTCTCGGTCCATTTAAGACGTTGTTGAATATCGCCCCTGCCTCTTCTTTGCACACAGAATGACTGAAATCCATACTGAGAATTACTAGACGTCATCACATTCAGTGGAGATCTGCAACGAGGGAGCTACAAATTGATAATAAAATTTGGAATGTTGACTGATCCCATTAAAGCAGTTCCAGAGGAAATCATCAGAATCAAGAGGTTGGGTTTCGATTACGTGGAAATAGGAATTGAGGAACCCCTTGCAACACCAAGAATCCTGACACGCCAAAGAAAACGAATCATGAGACTGCTGTCAGACAATGAGATGGGGGCAATTGGCCATAGCGCCTACTGGGTCCAGTTTGGTTCAGCACATGAAAAGGCACGAAGAGGATGGATTGAGGAAGCCAAGGACATGATACGTGTTGCATCACAGCTTGAGCTTGACCTGTTAAATTTTCATTTCTACGGAAAGCTTGGTCGTGTTGGACACACCCAAGAATCCGTAAACATTTTTCTCGAGAATTTTTCGAACGCAATGAGGGAACTCTGTCAGTTCAGCAAACGAAAACGCGTTGAACTAATGCTGGAGAATGTTCCTGTGGCGGATGGGGGGACTGGAGGAATACGCAACTTTTCAAAAGTTATGGAAAGTGTGCCAGAGCTAAATTGCCATCTAGATATCGCACACGCCTTCATCGAGGGAGGCATGGAGAGGATCAAATCTTACTTGACCAGATTTAATGAAAGACTAGTTCATATCCACATCCATGATAACCATGGAAAACTTGATGAACACTTGCCGCTGGGGGCAGGCAGCATAAATTTCAAGAGCGTTATTAAATGGCTAAGGCAGATTGAGTATAGTAGAACCATCACGTTTGAAGTCTTCAGTGCATACCAAGACTGCGTACGATCAAGAGAATATTTCAAAAAATTGTGGGAACAAAACAAGTAACCGAAACTGGAACTCTTTTGCTCTATGTTTTCTCTTGCGATTCGTTTGGCAAAATTATGTCATGTGGGCGTGATTCTTCTGCACCATACTGACTGAGCGCAGCCAATCGTGCTTTTTGCCAAAGCTCTTGAATATTCCTTGCGCCAGCGTAACCCATGGAAGCCTGAAGGCCTGAAACCAGTTCATCGAGGACTATGCTAGCTTCACCCTTGTAGGGCACCCATCCTTCTACGCCTTCGGTAACTCCCTTCGAAGGCATAGCATATCTATCTGTTGAGTGTCGTTTTGCTATCGCAGAAGCGCTTCCCATCCCTCGATATTGTTTGTAATATCTTCCTCCAATTGTGATGACTGCCCCCGGAGATTCCTTGCACCTCGCAAGTAGATTCCCAATCATAACCGCTGAAGCTCCACCGGCAAGAGCTACAGCAGCATCTCCTGGAGATCTTATTCCACCATCAGCTATTACAGGTATGTCAGCACCATATTTTGCAACTGCGTCAGATACTTGCGCCGTAGCGAACAATGTTGGCGAACCAGCTCTAGTTACCTCTGAGGTTATACAGATTGAACCAGACCCGATTCCAACTCTAAATCCGCTAACGCCATCGAGTTCGGTTATCACGTCTTCAGCAGCTTCGAAGGTACCTATATTTCCAACCACAATATCTGCTGAAACTTCTGAGAGTATTTTCTTTGTTGCTCGAAAGACATTCGCATTATGAAAATGAGCGACATCAGTGACTAAGATTTGCACATGCTTGTCCAGTTTCTTTGCGCGATCTAGGTCGAAGGGAGAAATTGAAGCGCCGCAAAGCAACTGACCGTTCTCATCACGCACCGCCTTAGGATATTTTCCCCTAAGAAGAATATCTTTGAAGGTAATCAGTCCAATAAGTTCTTTCTCCTTGTTCACGATAGGAAGCTTTTCGATCTTGTGGTCACGAAGAATTTGCTGAGCTTCGTTTATGCTGATACCTTCTTCTGCTGTCACAACATTCTTGGTCATGACATCTTTTACAGGAAAACGATCTTCTGTGAAACGCACATCTCTACCCGTCACAATTCCCACAAGTCTCTGTTTCTCGACAACTGGTAGCCCTGAAATGTTATGTTTATGCATCAGTGCTAGAGTATTACCCACCGAATCATCTGGACCGACAGTTATGACATCACGGATAATCGCGGCTTCGGCTCGTTTAACTCGTTTAACCATTTCGAGTTGTTCTTCGATTGAACAGTTTCTATGAATTACTCCAAGGCCACCATGCCTAGCAATTGCGATAGCCATCTCGCTTTCAGTAACTGTATCCATAGGCGACGAGACGATCGGAATATTGAGTTCATAGGATTTGGTCACACGAGTGCGAACGTTCACGTCGGTAGGCTCAACTTCAGAACGGCCAGGAATCAGCATTACATCACGAAACGTTATCGCGATCTGAATTCCCTTGAACTTCTCAACAAATGACACTCTTTTCTCGGGCTCCAACAATGTGACCACTACAATAGAGATAATACATCTCGAATTAAAGCGCTAGTTTAGCCATGTCTACTCTGGCATCAAGTGACGCCTAGTCGGCCGAGATTCCACTTTCCAATTATAACCTGGACCCATTTTCGCGAGATTGAATATTCAATGACTCGGCACGTCCAGTTTGATTGAGGTCAGCTGTAATGTTGTTCGTGGGAAGCTTGTTATTTCTTGATTCAGTGGCAAGGTTAAGCTAACTGAAACCATTGTTTATGACGCATATTGGTCGGCATTGCTGCAAGTTAGCTAATCGAATGACCTATCGTAAACTTCTGACTTAACAGACACGGGTTTCTAGACACGTATGCGTCAAAAAACGCCTATTTCTTTGGCTAGTTATCATACAAAACATGTATACTAGCGAGTCGAACTCGGCTATGCTGGGCATAGGATGATTCGCAGTGAGTCAATCATTCTCGGTTGAGATTCTCATATCAAACAAACCACAAGCTCGCGACCCAGAGGGAGAAACCATAATTCGAGACCTAATCCACAAGTCTGGGTTCGAATCGGTTAAGGAAGTTCGAACTGGAAAACTCCTGACGATACTCGTCGACGCTGCAAATCAAGAAGATGCTAAGGACAAAGTGTTGTCGATGTGTAACGAACTTAGACTCTACAATCCAGTAGCGCATTCAGTAAGCGTAAGAATCAGGTCTTAATTTTGAAAGTTGCTGTAGTTCAATTTCCAGGAAGCAACTGCGACCTTGATACGCTTCAAGTCTTAACGAGTAACCTCAAACTCGAAAGCAAACTTATTTGGCATAATGATTTCGATGACTCGACATCGGACGCCGTAATTCTGCCTGGTGGATTTAGCTTCGGCGATCATCTACGAGCTGGCGCAATTGCGGCACATTCCTCAGCCATGCAAACCATTCGTAAAATGGCGAATGATGGTAAACCCGTCTTAGGAATTTGCAACGGATTCCAAATTCTAATCGAAGCAGGCCTACTGCCAGGAGCTTTACTACGCAACTCATGCCTCAAGTTTGTGTGCAAATGGACTAACCTAAGGGTGGAGACTAATCACTCGGCGTTCACTTGCGCTTTCGAAGCCAATTCCATGATTCGCATGCCAATCGCACATAATGAAGGCCGATTTTTTGCTGACGACAACCTATTAGACAGGTTGAAAGCGAAAGACCGAGTGGTCATGACGTACAGTGGTGAGAATCCAACGGGCACGCTGAGAGAAATCGTAGCAATCTCAAACGAACACGGAAACGTAGTGGGCATGATGCCTCATCCAGAAAGAGCTTCCGACATTGCGTTGGGCGGAGTGGATGGTCTAAAGGTCTTTGAGTCTATGTTGAAGTGGTCCTGATGCTCGCAAATTTTTTCGAAACTATTCTGACCGCTGACGAGATGCAGTATGCCCGTCAACACCTCGGTAGAGAACCAAATCCACTCGAATGGGCAATGATAGATGCCGAATGGAATGAGCATTGCAGCTACAAATCTTCGAAACCTGTGATTGCACAGTTACCAACATCGAGCCCACGAGTACTAGTAGGTCCAGGGTATGATTCTGGAGTAGTGGATATTGGCGATGGATATGTTCTGACTTTGCACATTGAAAGCCACAACCATCCCAGTGCTATCGATCCTTATGGAGGAGCAGCAACTGGGATAGGAGGTGTCATACGCGACATTCTCTGTATGGGAAGCAGGCCTATCGCTTTACTGGACGGTTTGAGTTTCGGTGACATTACCAAGAGCGAACATTCCAAATGGATAATGAAGAATGTCATACGGGGCATCGCTGATTACGGTAACTGTATCGGAGTCCCAACAGTGGCGGGAGAGGTTGAGTTTGATCAATGCTTTGAAAGAAATTGTTTGGTAGACGTAGCCTGTTTAGGATTAGGAAGAAAAAGCGACCTGCTATTAGCTCAAGCAACACACCCTGGAGACAGCGTCTTCCTAATAGGAGGTTCAACTGGGCGCGATGGAATTCATGGCGCAACATTCGCCTCGAAGAGGCTGGCTGCGGACACTGAAGGAGAGCGATCGGCAGTTCAAATTCCTGACCCCTTCACGAAGAAACTAATCATTGAAGCAACTCTGGATGCCAATCGAACTCGAATCCTTCGTGGATGCAAGGATCTCGGTGGTGGTGGTCTGACGACCGGCCTGTCGGAAATAGCGGACAAGGGCAATGCTGGCCTTGAGGTGTACCTAGATAAGATTCCGATCCGCGAAGTTAGCATGGACCCTATCGAAATTATGATTTCCGAATCACAAGAACGAATGCTATGTGTCGTGAAGGATGGTTCTGAAGCTCTTTTAGAAGAGATCATGCTCAAGTACGGAGTTACATGTGCCCGCATCGCAAAGGTTACCTCCACCCATATGGTCACTGTACTTCAAACGGGAAAGACAATTGCGAATCTTCCCACCTCATTTCTCGCCAACGCGCCAGTCATTAACAGGAAGAGCCGCCTTCCAAAGATCACTAAATATGAACTCAACGTAAAGCCTCCCGCTGACATGCTCAATGCTCTGCTGGAACTGTTAGCTTCACCAAGCATTGCAAGCAAGGAATGGGTTTTCCGTCAATATGACCACGAAGTAGGAATTAGAACAGTGATCAAGCCGGGAGGCGGGGACGCTGCCGTCCTGAAGTTGCCAAACGGAAAATTCGCAGCCATCAAGCTAGATGGAAACGCGCGTTTTTGTGACTTGGATCCATACATCGGCGCTGCAACCGTACTCGCAGAATGTTGCCGGAATATAGTAGCGGTTGGAGCCGAGCCTGTAGGAATGTTGGATCATTGCCAGTTCGGTGACCCGAACGATGAAGAAATCTTCTGGTCTTTCTCCATGGCCGTCAAAGGAATTGCTGACTTCGCTAAAGCCATAAATCTTCCCTGCGTTGGCGGAAAAGTTAGCTTCTACAATCAGGATGGAGAAACCGGGAAGGCAATAAAATCATCCCCCGTACTAGCTGTACTCGGTTTGATAGAACGAACTGAACACGTCACACGAACACGCTTCAAGGAAGATGGGGAAGACATAGTCGTGGTTGGAAAAACATTGCCAGAGTTCGGCGGCTCCGAATACTACCACCTACGTGGCGTAAGAGGAGTTGCTCCACCATCGCTAGATTTTGAGTTGGAGAAGAGAACCCAATCAGCAATCCTCCAATGCATAAAGAGAGGGCTTGTCACTGCTTGCCACGACTGTTCGAGAGGAGGAATTGGGGTGGCACTGGTCGAGATGGCGCTGGGTGGATGTAAAGGCGCCTCCGTCGACTTGGAGAAGATCCCCCACCATGAGATGAGGGATGATGAACTCTTGTTCTCTGAATCAAACTCCAGATTTATCCTAACAACACGACAGCCAAGTCTCGTCCTTGAAATTCTCTCAAAGCAAATGGTACCTGGCGCGGTTGCTGGAACGGTAGGCGGCGACTCTATGGAAGTTACGATGAAAACGGACAAACTGCACTGTAAGCTTGACACACTTCGAGACGTCTACGAAAATTCTTTGGAGAAGAACTTGTAGCGTTGACGGAAATAAGAGAGAGCTGTGGCGTCGTAGGGGCCATAACGACGGATGGCTACGCGGCGCCTAGAGTTTGGCTTGCACTCTTAGCTCTACAACACCGCGGACAGGAAGCTTGTGGGATCTACACCTTTGACGGTTCACGATTCTACCACAAGAAGCAACTCGGCCTCTTAGGAAACGCTGAAGATTTCAGCGACCTCAAAGGAAACTTTGGCATAGGGCACGTACGATACTCCACCGTAGGACAACCGGCCAGCGCGGACACATACGCTGACCCTCAAAAGATAGAGGATTTTGCTCAACCCTACTTTTCCGATCGAACGAGGGGAGGTATATCCTTCTGTCACAACGGGAACATTGTAAACTTTCCCCAACTATGCAACGAAATGCGCTCAACAGGAACGTTCGTTTCCCAAACTACCTGCGATGCGGAAGTGATGTTGAAGATACTAGCAAATCAACTGTCCAAGGAAGACACATTGGAGAAGGCTGTGCGAAATTGCATGGCAATATTTGAAGGGGCTTATTCCGTCGTGGCGTTAACTGGAAATGGAGAACTCGTTGCATTCAGAGACCCCAATGGTTTCAGACCACTCTGCTACGGAGAATCCGACGGTCTGACCATGTTTGCCTCCGAGAGTGTAGCGCTTGACATCAATGGAATACACAATTACTCGAACGTGGAACCAGGCGAACTGATTGTTGCACGAGAAAATGAACCCATCCTCCGGAAAAAACTTGTCAAGAAAGACCACCACTCACGCTGCATGTTCGAATATGTATACTTCAGCAGACCTGACTCAACAATAGAAGGAAGAGATGTATACACCACCAGAATAAAACTCGGCAGAAACCTTGCGCGAACATACAAAACTCACGCAGACGTAATCGTCCCAGTCCCAGACACGGCGCGCCCCGCTGCTGAAGGTATATCACGCGAGACCGGCATCCCCGTCCTGGAGGGACTGATTAAAAATCGATATGTTGGCAGAACCTTCATCATGCCCGGACAGAAGAAAAGAGACAAAGCTGTCCGCCTGAAACTTAACGTTGTCAAAGCAGTAGTCCAAGGAAAGAACATCCTGCTAGTTGACGACAGCATAGTTCGAGGAACTACGATGAAAAAAATTATCAGTCTACTTAAGGAAGCAGGCGCAAACCGAGTTGAAGTCTGGATAACGTGCCCTCCAATAAAATCACCCTGCTTCTACGGTATAGATATGCCATCCCACTCCGAACTTATCGCATCAAACAAGGAGCCGGACAAAATCAGAAGCATCCTTGGAGCAGACGCACTCTGCTATCAAACAATAAATGGTTTAGTTGATGCGATCGGATTGACCAAACAGGAAACTTGTCTCTCCTGCCTAACAGGAGAGTACCCAACACCACTGGCACAAAAGCTAGTTAATGAGATGCTCATCAAACCCCAACGCCCCGGGCAAGCAAGATATTGGGAAACGCATCAATGACACGAATACTACTGGTTGGGTCAGGCGCAAGAGAGCACGCTATCGCATCCGCGCTAGCAAAATCATCAGTCGAACTCTACGTGGCTATGATTTCTCGAAATCCTGGAATCATCCGACTGGCAAAAGACGCAACCGTCATGCGCACCGATGACCCAAGAACCGTTGCAAATTACGCAAAGCGAACCAGTGTGGAATTAGCCATAGTAGGTCCAGAAGTACCACTAGTCAACGGCGTAGTAGATTCACTCAATAAGCTAGATATCGCATGCGTAGGACCCACACGAGAACTTGCCTTGTTAGAAGGCGATAAATCTTTTTGCAGAGAACTTCTCAACAAGCATAAAATTTCTGGAAACCCAGAATATCACATTTTCACGGACCTCGAATCCGCTGAAAATTATCTTAGATCTTCAGGACCGGTGGCTATCAAACCAGTGGGATTAACCGGAGGCAAAGGAGTCAAGACCACGGGTACAGATCTACCAACAAAAACCTCCGAAGTTGCCTACGCAAAAGACCTCTTCCAAAAGAAGATTGGCGGCTCCGAGAAGATACTTGTAGAAGAACTACTCGACG
>CAYWMG010000117.1:0-2504 GCA_964459245.1 uncultured Candidatus Bathyarchaeia archaeon | reverse complement strand
GTTTTGGTTAGGCGAATGGGAAATCGATGCGGGAGTCTCTTATTGTGAAGGGGGATCCATTTGATGCTGAGGCTAACATCCCGGGCTCCGTACTTTGAGCTGCCTCGCTGGCATACGCTCAGCTACTACAGGACATAAGTTAAGAAGAACAATGAGAGGAGTAGCTCGAATGGAGATAGCAAGTTGACTGCTTCAGAGCTGATTTCCTTCATTGAACAGCTAGGCATCGAAGCGTCAAAGTTTGGGGGAAGGTTAACAGACCGAGCAGTTACCCCCCAGATCATTACTATTCCAAGTCTTGGGACGAAAGATGCTCAGAAAGTAGCTGAGGGCTTCAATGTTGATCTGCAATACACATTCGAGGAGGAAGCACGCGGCTTCGCATTTGAACGACTCCTGCCTGCACTATTTTCAGACCGCGCTAAGGAGAACACCACGCAAATTAGCGCTCGCCCTGCAGTGGAGGGAGCCTTCGGCATTCATTTCTACTGGTTGTTAAAGCACACGCAGAAATTACTGCGTAGCCCAACAGACAGTCAGAGACCGAGCAGACCCTCGTAAGAATTCGTCTACGTATCGAATGCTCGGGCGACCTATTCTTCGAGATCCATTGTTCGGCGGCGCACGTGTGCATACCATGTTACGCACCAGGTAGTTACACATAACGCCCATGACTTATGTGATAGGTTTCACATTTCAAGACCGTAGCGGATACGCGAGGAGTCTGTGGGAAGATGGTGCTGTTTCAGGCGGTTCGAGCACCCTTTTCTTTTGGTTCGCTATTCGCTCTCTACACCCCTAGCAACGTTACCGGTCGAGAAGGACCTCTTTCTCCCAATAGCGAGAGAATCTACACAGGGTTAATCGACCGCCCTTTTCGCATTTTGAAGGTCGAATGGAGCGTGTACGACCTTGACCATTCCGAGGTCAAAGGCACCATCCGACTGGTCGGTATTCCATCAAATATTTACGAAGTGCCTCGAAAGGATCTTCCTGCTGGAACGCTCGGGCCTGTTTTCAATTTGGCAATCCATGGAGTCGTAGGCTTTACGAACGAAGGAAGGAAAGGTGCAAGTGATTCCCGCCCAATGACACCCGATGAATATCGGAAGCTTGCAAAGGAAGACATTACCGCCCATGCTCACGCTCGTGTTGAGCCATTGAATGAGTTTCTTGTTGCAGGGAGTCCACCGTTCCTTGTTCGCACGAAGACCATCTTGATGAAGGCTGAGCTTGTGAAGGGCAGATACGATGCGTTTGGCGATCCGCAGATCGTTGTTACCCATAATACGTTACATAGCGTATCTGAACACAAAGCTGGCGAATTGCAAAGCCCGTAACTACACCCCCCCGTGCACTCGACCATAGCACTAGGCAACGAGCCAGTGACGGGCTCAAAGTTTAACTTCGTTCTATGCCTCTTATCTTGCGAAGGCGTCGGACGGATTCACCAAAACTATGGTAGAGATCGCGAACGCAGAAAATTCCCCCCTCTGCCTGAGGACAGTTCGCACTAGCCGACATGACATTATGGGTTAACGGGTCGTTCGATTAGCAAGAATAAATCAATTGAACGAAAATCGGCAGTGCTCTTTAGCTGCTGGGGATGGAGCTAAGGCACTCATCTCTGGGAAATTCTCTTTTCTCTAGAGGATTAGCGTCGCGAGATACTTCGAAACACGAGGATGATCGTTCTTGGGTAACGGTGGGAATTCGCTGAACGGTTCGATGAGTAGATTAGACCCCCGCTCAAGCTATTCTTTAATGAGAAATGTTGGAAAACGTCAACGGCACACGGGGCAATGCAAAAACTCGACGCAAGTCAGTTTTGCATAGGTGGAGGGTCTATCCTCTCGTTTTTCTTGCTCCACTATTTTTTCTCGTTGCTCCACCACATCAAGGTGTGGCCCAAAGTGCAGAATGGCTCCCGCCAGGGTACCCGGTTGTGGCTTGGAGCAATGCTAGCAACTACGTTGGGCAACATGTAACGGTTGAAGGTACGATAGACTCTACTTACTATTACTTTCACCAATACTTCTTCAGTGGTGCTTACTTTCTTGTGTTCCATCAGCCTCAGGAAGGATACTTCTATGGCATAATCTTCTCCAGCGCTTCTGGCAACTTCAGATGTTCAATAACCCAATTCTACCTGAACAAGACCGTTCGAATCACCGGAATCGTTCAACTTTACGACGGAGCCCCCGAGGTAACCGTTAACACACCATCCCAGATCGAAGTGGCTTACCAAGGATTCCCGTGTTCTTAGCTCATCGGAATGAGTGGTCGAGAACCGACCTACGCGGCTTCGCGTGTGAGTGAATCTACCTAGAGCCACTATCCTTCCAACCCGTTCATGGTTTCGTCTACGGGCACTAGCCCCAACGCTGTATGCATAATTATCTGGGCGGAATCCTAATCCAGATTAATCGTTCATAGGGAAGTATCTCAGGCGAGTCCACTAACTCAGGAGTTGATCCATTTCGGGTAACCTAGTTTTAGGTCTC
>CAYWMG010000116.1:0-8565 GCA_964459245.1 uncultured Candidatus Bathyarchaeia archaeon | reverse complement strand
GTCTGACGGAAAAAAATTTCTTGAGATTCCTGGTTTGGATTAATGGTTCCGCGATTTCCTGAGTCAACTTTGTTCGATCTCTTTCCAGAAATGACATGAAACTTGATGACCGGGTCGTACAATCTCGAATTGTGGTTCTGTCTCAGCGCAAATCTGCTTGGCATATGGGCAACGGCCGTGAAATCTACAAGCAGGCAATGGTCCAGTCAGGTCTGGAACATATCCGGGAATATAGCTGATCTCAACCTTCTTTTCATCCATTTTGGGCAGCGATCTCAGAAGTCCTCGAGTGTAGGGGTGCTTAGGTCCTTCGAAGACGCTGTAAATATCTCCTAACTCTACAATCTTCCCAGCGTACATGATTGCTACTTTGTCGCAAAGCTCTGCTACAACGGAAAGGTCGTGAGTAATTAGTATCAACGCTAGTTGAAGTTCATCACGGAGGCTTCGTATGAGTTCGAGGACTTGGCGTTGAACAATGACATCCAGTGCTGTTGTAGGCTCGTCAGCAATCACGATTTCAGGGTTACATGCCAGCGCCATAGCAATCATGACTCGTTGCTTCATTCCGCCGCTAAGTTCATGCGGATAGTTATTCTTCCTCTCAGGGTCTAAATGAACGGCCTTCAAGACGCGGTCTATTGCTCGATCAACGTTAGTTGCTGGCAAGGTTTTGTGGGCTAACATGGCCTCAGCAATTTGTTCCCTGACTGGAAGCACCGGATTTAATGAGTTCAGGGCACCTTGGAAGATTATTGAAATTTTTGCCCATCGAATGTCAGTCATCTCGTCTTCCGTCTTCTCTAGTAAATCTTCACCGTGAAAGAGAATTTGTCCACCCATTATCTTGGCTGCGGGTGGCAGTAGCCTCATCGTGGCTAATGCCAGGGTCGTCTTACCACAGGCTGACTCGCCCACCAAACCCATGATTTGCCCTTTTTCAACATTAAACGAAACCCCATCTACGGCTTTCAAGTAGCCTTCGGGTGATTTGTAGTAGGCTTTCAGTCCCTCTACCTGCAGTACCTCCCTCGCGTTCAGATCTTCTTCACCCGCGGATTGAAAATCTCGTCAAGGGAGTATCCTGTTAAGGAAAATCCTAGAATAACTAGCATGATGCTGAGGCCGGGCGGCAGAACATACCACCAAGCCGTCGTTATGGCTCCCGAAGTGAAAGCGAACTGAAGAATCTGACCCCAAGTTATTTGACTAGGGTTTCCTAACCCTAGAAAGGTTAAGACCGCCTCGTAAAGAATAGCGTAAGCAATCACTAAGACCGTTTGCGCGAATACAACTGGCATAACATTAGGTAAAACATGGTTCCTAAGAACAAAAAAGTCTCCGGCACCAGCCGACTTGCTAGCTTCAATGAAAGTATGTCCCTTGACTGAAAGGGTTTGCGCCATAACTACACGCGCCGTCCCAGTCCATCCAACAAAACCGATAGCTAGGATGACGCTGGTTAAACTTGGTCCTAGCACAGAAGCGAGGACGATCATCAGCACCAAGGATGGGATTACTATGAAGAAATCGGTTATCCTCATGATCAAATTCCTCACAACTTGGCTGAAATAGCCGGCGGTTATTCCCATCATAGTTCCGATGCTGGCTGCAATTAACGCGGCCACAAAACCGACGATGAGAGATGCTCGTGATCCATACAACACTTGGCTGAACAAATCTTGCCCCGACTCATTGGTTCCAAACGGATGCCTCCATGATGGAGCGCGTAACGTCTCTGAGAGGAAGACTTGCGTCGGGTTAAAGGGAGTTATGTAAGGGGCTAACACGGCCACAAGTATGAAAGCGGTCAGGATTGCCGCGCCGATAAGACCCGTGCGACTTCGCTTATAACTCTTCCAAAATGATCTCATAGGCTTAAGTGATGTAGAGATTCGTGAATAGTTTGACTCAGTCACGGAGGAGATTTCTCTAGTCATGACGTAACCCTTGGATCAACCAGCGGATAGATCAAGTCTGCAATAAGATTCGCAAAGATGACTGCCACTGCAATTACTAAGAAACATCCCTGAAGAATTGGATAGTCGCGAGCTAGAATTGCGTTATATATGAGTAGGCCTATCCCCGGCCACGAGAATATAGTCTCTGTTTGAATTGCTCCACCGAAGCTCAAACCTATGTTAAGCGCCATTAAGGTCACCATAGGAAGTATTGCATTCCTGAAACCGTGATCCCACATGAGTTTGCTTTTGGAAATTCCTTTAGCCCTAGCCGTGACCATGTAGTCTTCCGTTAAGACGTTGAGTAAAGCGCCTTTCATCACTAGAACGTATTGGCCTGTAAGGCCTAAAACTAATGTCGCGAGCGGGAGCGCCATATGTCGCAGTAAATCAACAAAGTGCGGAAGAACCCCCGCCTGAATCATAACCGAGGACATACTCGAGACTGGGAGACCAAGGTAAATCACACCAATTATCATGAGCATCAACCCCAACCAGAACGTCGGCATGCAATAGAGCAGGAGAGTTGTTCCAGACATTGCAACCTCCACCTTCGTCCCCCTGCGCCAAGCAGCAATCATTCCGATCATGATCCCCGCGCAGATAGCGATCACCGTCGCAGTCAATAGGAGGATGACAGTATTCATGAGGGCGGGGAAAACCAATTCTGCCACTGGAACTCTTGTCTGGTACGATATGCCGAAGTTTCCTGAAGCACTATTCTTGAGGTAGACCAGGTATTGTACCCATAAAGATTGATCAAGACCAAACTGAGCCCTCAAGTTCTCCATCTGCTCAGCAGTCAAGTTAACACCTCTGAAGAGCAACGCGAAAGGATCGCCGGGAAGAATTCTGAACAAATAGAAATCGAACGAAAATACCAAGAAAATCGTGACTAACGTGCTGCCCATTCTCTTGATGATATAACCAACCTGCATCGAGTCTCGACTCAAATTCTTACTAATGTGAAAAAAAGGGAGGTTGAAGACTGAGCTCTTCTGGGTCAGGGTTATTGAGCTTACTTACGACTTGCTGACCTTCTTCGAACAACCACGTACCCAAGTCCTACGACGAGCACAACCACGATTGCAATGATCACGATCATTCCTGTCGCCCCAGGAACGGTCTCTGTGGTAGTAGTAGCAGTGACTGGTGCCTTCGCAAGTGGTGTAAGGCTTAGGAAAAGCGTGTTCGAGTAGAATTGACCTAATGGAGGGAGATTGCTGTTGGGAGTGCCTGTAAATCTGTCACTTCTAAAGGCTTGTACTGCTAGAGGAGTGAAGAGCGGTACGTAGGGTACTTGATCGTGAACTATTTGCTGCATTTGCCAGATAATCTGCTGTCTCTTCGCCGGGTCAACCTGCTGGATCTGTTGCTGGTAGAGTGCGTCGAATGTTGCGTTCATGAATCCAGAGTCACTGGATCCCGTATTAGGAGCTGGCCTAGCTTGAGAACTAACAAGGTAGCTTACGAACCAGTCAGGGTCAACTGTGTACCCCGCAGACCATGTCCACATCGCTGCGTCGAACTTCCAATTATGCTCCAGACTTGAGATTGTTGCTGCGTCAACCATTGAGGGTGTCGCGCGTACTCCAATCTGGCCCCACCAGTCTGCCACAATCTGTGCCGCACGGAAGAGGAAGGCGTAGTTGGATGGGACTACTATCGAGTAGGAGAGTTTTACGCCGCTGGGGCTAGCCCTTACACCATCGCTACCCACCTTGTAACCTGCAGCGTCAAGTATTCGTGCCGATTCATTCAAGTTGAAATTGTAAGCTTTGATGCTGGGATTTATCCAGTATGGCAAAGATGTTGGCATCGGTACGTTAACCGGTTGCGCGTACCCTTGCAAAGCCGCAAGGGCTAGGTAACTGTTATTCACAGCATGAGCTAGGGCCACTCTGACCGTCCTGTCCCTTAAGGTCGGGTTGCCAGTTCCGTTAGGGTACATGTTGAAGTACAGATGCATGTATCTAACGTCAGGTCTTGTAATGACCTCCACTCCGAGGCTTGAAAGCAGTTGTGGTATTAGTGCGGGTGGAATTAATGGTCCGCCGTAATCGATCTCACCCGACTGCAATGCTAATGCCATTGTATTGTATGAGGTAAAGTATCTAATTACGAGGTTAGCTACCTTAGGTCGTAGTGAAGTGTAGAAGTAATTCGGGTTTGCCTTAAGTTGCACGTAAGTGTTAGGGCCACCCCAATTGAGAAAGATGAATGGCCCTGTTCCGACAGGGTTAGGGTTCGTGAAAGTGGCATAGTTACTAATCGATTGCCAAATGTGTGCCGGAAGGATGTACATGCTCATCAGACGATAATCTATGAACGCCGCGTCAGGTTGCTTTAAACTGAATTCAATTGTGTACTTGTCTAATGCTGAGACGGATTTGATGTTAGGCACATAGCTATTCATGAGAGTAAACTCCTTATGGGCGGTGTACAGATTAATTGTGAAAATAACATCGTCAGCTGTAAACGGCTGTCCATCATGCCATGTAGCATTTTGGACAAGATTGAGGTCGAGTGTGGTTGCATCCTTGTAATTCCACTTATACGCAAGATCAGGAGCCGGACTCCCGTTCGCATCCGATTGCACGAGAGTACTGTAAATAGTATGCACCGGAACATATGCTCCTCCATCTTGGATAGTCAGAGCTGTCGGGTTTATGGTATCCATCAGTGCCGCACCCCACCCAACAGTTAATGTGGTCTGTTGAGCTTTTGAAGTCAAAAACAGTCCAGGAGTGATCACCAATGTCAAAATGGCGACAATTAGAATTTTTTTCCAGAACAAATCAGTTTAACCTCTTTCGGATAAAACAACATTATTCGGTTAAGATTTATCTTAAGCCTTGCCAATATATAGTATAGACATAGATCGCAACCCATACATAGAATACGGCTTGGGTGAGTCGTTCAACATGCAAGAAGCCGATCGCCTAAGATTCCGAGAACATTTGAAGATTCAACATGGAGTCTTGTTCGTAGACGACGTATCCTGTAAAGAACTCGCAGAGAGATTTGATACTCCACTCTATGTATTCAGCGAGAAGAAGATACGTCAGAATTATCGAACATTTTCAGACTCCTTGAAGAGAGTCTATAGAAATATCCTAGTTTGTCCTGCTTACAAAGCGAATTCACACCTAGCCATATGTCGAGTGTACGAGAATGAAGGAGGCGGTGCAGAGGTTGTTTCGCCATCAGAACTAAGAACGGCACTTGACGCTGGCGTTGAACCAGAAAAGATCGTGTACAATGGACCTATGAAGAAACAGACGGATCTAGAGCTAGCAATCTCATCAGAGATCGGCCTCATTAATGCCGACTCACTTCCAGAACTAGAGCACATGCAGGAGGCTTCTCGTAGAGTCAACAAACGATGCAACGCAGGATTGAGAATAAACGTAGGCATAAACCCATTAACGCATCCACATTTGGCCACGGCTCAGAGAGAGCACAAATTCGGCATCTGGATAGGCGATGCAATTGCCGCGTACAGGACAGCTTCCAAGAAGCCCGAGCTGAACATGATAGGAATGCACTGTCATGTTGGTTCGAATATCAGCGAAACAAAAGTCATCAGAGAAATGGCGAATGAAATATTCAAGCTTGCAAACGAGATCAAGGAAACTGTAGGACTTACGCTATCCAAGATAGATCTCGGTGGGGGACTCGGTTTTCCCTACGAGCCAAGTTCACCAACGATGACTACTGACGACTATGCGTCTTCAGTCCTGAAGAACAATAACGTGAACTTTGAGAAGTTGGGAAACCCTACTCTAATTTTCGAACCAGGCAGAGCTATTGTAGCTGATGCTGGAATTTTGTTGACAACTGTGAACGTTCTAAAACATCAAGGAGACGTCGATTGGTCGATAGTGGATGCGGGGATGAGCATGTTCCTGAGGCCGGCGCTCTATGGTGCAAAGCATCAGATTCTGCTCGCCAATAGAACGTCTGATGATTATGAGACATATAGTGTGGGTGGGCCCTGTTGTGAATCAGCAGATGCCCTTGCACATGACATTTCTTTACCTAAGCTCATGGAAGGAGATTTGTTGGCGGTGCTTGACGTAGGTGCTTACGGGTTCACGATGTCAAGCAATTATAATGGGCAACCGCGACCTGCAGTTGTTCTGGTTAGAGACGGTGAAGGACTACTCATCAGACGACGAGATACGTACGAAGACATGACAGCCCCAGAAGTTATTCCCCCTCACTTGCTGAAGGGATAAGGAGATACGCGATAGCGACCTTCAAGACCTCGGAAACGAGCTAAGCAGTCAATGCTTACAGAGGATGAGGGTAGCACACTCTATTATGTCATGAGAATTTGGCACATGTATTTCACGTCCAGCATGTGGAAGGAAAGAAACATTCAAGCTAAAACGTTGGTGCATTAGAAAACATTGAAAGATGGTTCGGGCCAGCGAAATATACACCGCAACACAGACACCGAGGAGAACCTTCTACAACTAGTGGAATCGCTACCGTCTCAAAATTACTGATAGATATAACAGGATAAAGCTTTTACAAACACCAGATTAACCCACTTTCTCAAAGGCAAACAAGGTGACCGCTGGAGTGCCTCTGCCCAAAATTATCGTAACTCCACCGGGGCCGAAAGCACGCGAACTCTTGAAGAAAGATGCTGATGTCATCTCTAGCTCAATCATAAGATGTTATCCTCTAGTCGCTGAGTCAGGCAGTGGCTGCATTGTAAAGGACGTTGACGGGAACGAGTTTATTGACTTTAATTCTGGACTAATTGTTCTAGCCGTAGGGCATTCTCATCCTCGTGTTGTCAAGGCTATCAAGGAGCAAGCAGAAAAATTAATTCATTATTCTTGGACAGATTTTTATTATAAACCGATCATCGATTATGGAACACGTCTTATTGAAATTACACCGGGCTCATACCAGAAGAGAGTGTTCTTCTCCAATAGCGGCGCAGAAGCGAACGAAGCAGCAATGAAAGTTGCACGATGGCACACTAGAAAACCATTGTACTTAGCGTATACAGGTTCATTCCACGGCAGATCATTCGGAACAATGAGCCTATCAGGAAGCAAGCCAGTCCAACGACGTCACTTCTTCCCACTAGTTTCTGAAGTCACACATGTCCCCTATCCGTATTGCTACAGATGCCCATTCGGATTGAAGTATCCTGACTGCAACATGTGGTGTGTTGACTTCATCGAAGAAGAGGTACTGAAAAAATTTCATCCTCCCGAAGATACGGCAGCTATGTTCATTGAACCAATCCAAGGAGAGGGGGGCTACATCGTTCCACCAGAAGATTACTTTCAACGTTTAAAGAAGATTCTTGACAAGTACAACATTTTGATGGTTGACGACGAAATTCAGACAGGAATGGGGCGTACAGGAAAATGGCTAGCAATAGAACATTGGGGAATTACGCCAGACATCATAACCTTATCCAAATCATTAGCATCCGGTGTCCCGATTGGAGCCACCATATCAAGAGCAGAAATTATGGACTGGGAATCAGGCTCACACGCCAATACTCTAGGTGGAAACCCAATAGCATGCGCAGCAGGTCTGCAAGTAATCGAAATAATCAAAGAAGAGAAACTATTGGAGAACGCTACTAAACAAGGAACATATCTGGCGAAGCGATTGAAGGAAATGCAGCATGAATACACTATCATAGGCGATGTTCGAGGAAGAGGATTAATGGTTGGAGCCGAACTCATCAAAGATCAGGAAACGAAAGAACCCGCTTCGGAGGAGGTAATGACCATCATTAATAAGTGCTTCAGACGGGGGCTCGCAATAATATCTGCCGGTAAATCAACCATAAGATTCGCCCCACCTTTAATCATTACTAGAGACTTAATTGACGCCGGTCTCGACGTATTCGAAGGTGCAGTAAAGGAGGTATCAAACGAACTAAAGTGAGAGGCTGAAGAATGGCCTGTTAGATTATTGTGTGGCCCTGCTACGGTGAATACCATGGCTCGGACCGTAGAACCTTCTTGTAGGCTTAAGCTCCCCTGGTAGTGCTGGATATTATTCACCAGATATCAACTTTCCCAGCCATCGCTACCGCAGTTCCATGGTCCCAGGTGGGAATTGGGAATAGGATCAAGCACAAATTGGCCGTTCCCACCAGAGAGACTTAGTTAGATCATCCATTCACTGAAGAACTTACGAATCACATGACAGAAAGCAGTGGATAGGGCGTTTTAAACGGATGGTGCGGGGGAGGGGATTCGAACCCCTGAACCCCTACGGGACAGGGTCCTAAGCCCTCCGCGCAATACTGCTCTGCGCCTTTGACCTGGCTTCACCCCTTCAATCTGAATCGGATTGAAGGTTTGGCAACCCCCGCACAACACGTGGCCCGCCTTAATTGCACTACTTACTCTTCAGTATAACTATCCACGCTCACATAATAACAAGAAAGAAGAAGGTCACGACGATCAGAATTCTGTACACGCCAAATGGTATGAAATTATTGGTTCTAATGTAGCTGAGGAACATTTTGATCACAACCAATGCCACAAGAAACGATGTAACGAAGCCGAGTGCAAGCAAGCCAACCTGTGATGGTTCTTGAGATAACCCGGTAAAT
>CAYWMG010000115.1:0-1585 GCA_964459245.1 uncultured Candidatus Bathyarchaeia archaeon | reverse complement strand
CTAGAAATTGTAGTCCTTGTTGTGGCCGCGGGTATTGGTTTGTTGTCACTTCGACTGTACAAGAAGGTTCAATTGGTCACGATGGTACTCGTATACGCTGCAACTCTTGCTTTCATTTGGGGACTCTACACGACGAACACTGCAACGATAGCGTCTGCCTTCAATAATGCTATGAAGGTAGGGGGTTACAATGCTACCTACACTGGCATCATTCAGCAGGCTTCGGCAGCGGGTTTCAATCCGGGGTTTAATCTGAGTAACACACTTTTTGCCGCAATACCATGGGGCATGTTCACTTACTTGACATTGAATTTTGGAAGTTACCTCGCCGGAGAGACGAAGAATGTCAAGACGACCATGTGGCGGTCTATGATGCTTTCTACAGCCGTGGGACTAGTGTTGTGTGTGGTTATGGCCTTTGGGACGTATTACGCATTCGGACCAACTTTCATCAACGCAATCAGCTACGTGGCTGTGAACAATCCATCTGCAATACCTATATTGCCCGGAGCGACTTTCCTCTTGGGCCTGCTAAGCCCTGGAATGGCGATACTTCTTAACGTTGCTTGTTTCTGGGGTCAGCTGGTCACGATTGTCATCTCCACAATGATGACTATGCCCAGGGTGCTATTTGCTGCGGCTTTTGACAGCCTTCTGCCTGCGCGGCTTGCGAGGGTGAATGAGAGGTTTCATACTCCTCAGTGGGCAGTGCTTGCTACGCTGGTAATCACTGTCATCTATGCGATAGTTTTCTTCTCCTTCCCTACCTATGGTGCATTGTTGAACTCGTCGATCACGACACCAATCGCGTTAGCGCTTCCGTTCGTTGCAATCCTCCTCTTCCCTTACGTCCAGAAGGGAGACCTGTTCAAGCGAGCTGGAGGAACCAAAAGAGATGGATTGATTCTCACCGTATGTTCGGTAGTTATGATTGCGTTGATGATCTTCTACACGTATGCTGAGATAGTCCCGATAAGTAGCGGGATTTACTTGGGCTCTAGTTTGACTACCGCCTATGAGTTTACGGCGGTCGTATTCATAGTTGGAATTGTTCTGTACTATGGCGCCAAATTACACGCGAGACGGGCTGGCATAGACCTAGATCAGGTCTATCGCCAGATTCCGCCCGAATGACTGATTGACGGTAGCGACCCAAATCCCTCTCCCGAGCTCTCGTAGGGGGGATATGAGCCTCTCGACGCGCGCTTTATTGCTATAAGGCTGGCGAAACAGAAAAAACTTGACGAGTATTTTGCCCTTCAAAGTACACGGCACACGTGAGCGACTCACCTAACATCTCCAGAGAAATCGCCATAGATGCTCAACCTTCATAATTGCACCCGACATTCTCTGTCAATCTAAAAGTAGTCGTTTTCAGAGCGCGTCATTAAATCTTGGGCAACCTACACGACAAAATATGACCTGTCTTTGGAAGAACCTCAAAGCAGTAAGCGCACGTGGGAGAACAGATGTTGCCTCAGTAGTTAAGGTCCTCGAAAGATTTTCGGTATCGTCGATTCGGCGCAGGGGTGCAATCAATGAGAAATGAAAGGAACCCTGGCCGCGTTAGGCAAGATTTCTTTGA
>CAYWMG010000114.1:0-10283 GCA_964459245.1 uncultured Candidatus Bathyarchaeia archaeon | reverse complement strand
TGGGTCAAGTGGAGGCAGCCGCGATCGACAAGGCGGGAACATTATCGGGCTTCTCTTCATGATGGTCCTAGCGCCGTTGGCTGCGATGCTGGTGCAACTCGCGGTTTCACGCACGAGGGAGTACGCTGCGGACGAGGGGGGCGCCAGACTATCGGGTAACCCGCGAGCTTTGGCGAGCGCTCTTGAGAAGATAGAGATTGCGAGCAGACGAAGAGCCCCTCAAGCCTCAGCCGGCAACAATCAGGCCATAGCCTCCCTCTACATCATCAACCCATTCAGAGGATCATTGGTAGCCGAATTATTCTCAACTCATCCATCCACCCAAAAAAGAATCGCCCGACTGGAACACGTAGCTGAAAGCATGGGTACCGGACGAATACGGCCGATTTAACCACAATCAACCACCTCTTCGTCACCGCCTACTACGCTTGGCACATCATCACTCCAGGATACCTATCACACGGGCGGGGGATCGACCCGCTCTCAGTTTCAAGGGGAGAGCAATTAGTTGGAATCGAGACTCATCAAGACTATCTAGGTTGCAAAGGTTCTCAATCACCAGGACTCCTTCGCGGAGTAGTGCTCGATGAGCACTCAGCTTTCGATCCTGGTCAATGTTTGGGCTATCGACGCCAATACCAGAGATGCGTTTGAACAAGAGGTAGTCTATGGCGTTTTTGCTCAATGTTGGAAACCCAATCCCATAACGCCTTGAGTTGGAGGAGTATTTTTCCCAACCGGTACGCAGAATCACTATCTCACTTTCACGAAGAGCTACTCCCGCGGCTTCTTCCGCTGCCTCCAAATCCTCGTCATCTATCAGTTCCTGGCTTTTCTTGTGCGACAACTCCAGGATAACCGCGGCTTTAACGAATGAGTCGGGAGGAAATTTATCAATGGTTCTCTCACTTCTGAACATTAACGCGGGAGACTCTATGCATGTAATGGGCTGCGTTGGATGGGGTGTAATGGTGTCGGTAAGTTTCAGGGGCTTTACGGAATAATGAGTTAGATCGACTGATCTCAAATCTAGGATTAACCCTGTTTCCGATTTGTATTCGTTAGAGCCGGAGAGGTTAGCCTCATCGTAGGGTATGAAGCGGAACCAGAATTCTGGCTAGTCTTCGTCACCCTGTAATTCCACGCTTCATTAGAAGCAACATCTCTTGAATGGAGTTTATTTGATAGAAGGTGAGAAGTATACTTGATTGTCGACATTTGAGAAGCTTCACCGGTGAAGAGTGAGACGCTTGCGATTCATATTCACTGCGGTAGCGTTAATACTCATGATTACTTGCGCGTTTTCCTCCATCGGGTTCGCGTTAGCGATAGATTACTATCTTTCCGGGACGGTCGTTTACACGGATAGGTCTGTTTATGATTGTGGAGATGAAGTCAAGATGTTGGCTACGCTTTACTTCGGTAACTTTACCATACCTAATTTTCCTGTCAGATTGCAGATAACGTCACCTTCAGGAGCCGTATTGTTTTCTAGTTCAGTATTGACTGACAATCATGGTGTTGCTAGAGGCTCATTGTTGCTCTCTCCCGTCTGTGACCTAGGAGTCTACACTGTCACCGCAACCAGTCGAGGGAACTATAACTCGGTCAACTCAAACAATATTTTTTCGGTTAGTCATGAGAATTATGTTACACTCGGTTTCGACAAGATTTGGTACGGTCTTAGCGATTCGGTAGATATTACCGGTCGATTAGTAACTAACTGTTCCCTAGCGGTCGATCAAGAGATTCAAATGGTTGTGTTTGGGCCTGATGGGACTCTTCTCTCTTCGGCGTCGACGCAAGCTACTGGCTTAGGTTTCGCTTTTGTCTTCAAATTGTCTGGATCGACCGGGGCTGGATTGTATCGTGTAACAGTGCATGCTCTTGATCCATGTCTGAACAGACAGGTGTATGCGAACGCATCTTTTCACGTACTTTCGAACACTTCACTGCAACCTTGGGGAATTTTCGTTGCGCTGGATAAATCGACATACGTTGTTGGTGATGCTGTTAAAATGAGCGCGATAGTGTCAGGAGGTCAATATTTCTCTTGTCAAATTGGGTTTGCGTGTAGAGCGAACGGTACTATTCAGCCGGTCAATTTCTCCTTTCATCTGGTTAGTGCGAATGGGACCGAGGTTTATTTAAGAAAGAAAAGCATTGCTCTAGATTACTATCCTCCCGTTTACGGGTTTGAAGAAGTCTTCTCCGGCTATGTGCAAGGCCAGTACTTGAGTCCGGGCAAATACATGGTAATGGTGGAGGTATCTTCAGAAGGTTTCCCGACTGTACAAGCCTTCAGTTGGATAAGAGTGATATCGCCTTTGGCGGATTTTTCCATTTCAGTATCGCCTTCGATGCTTTCTATGTATCCGTCCTCGACTTACTCAACCAAGTTGACTGTTTCGCCAAAGTTTGGGTTTGATTCGTATGTTGATCTATCCGTATCATGGGTGGGGCGTGAACCAGCTAACGTGACAACAACTCTGTTCCCACTGGTGAATTCAACCGAGTCTCGATGGGTGTCGAATCTGACGCTCTCAGCCGGTCCATATGCGCCGACCGGTGGGGTATTCAACCTTACAGTAACTGGGAGGGACTTCTCGAGACCAGATCGATCTCACAGTGTTAGAGTCATGGTGCAGTTTACAAGTTGTTTCATTGCGACGGCCACCTACGGTTCTCCCTCTGCAGCGCGAGTAATCTTACTTCGCGAATTTCGTGATAACGTACTGCTTAAAACGTTCGCGGGTTCAAGTTTTCTGATCGGCTTTAACTCATGGTATTATTCATTCAGTCCACAAGTGGCATCGGTGATTGTCAGCAATGACGCATTACGATTCACGATGGCCATTGTGCTCTCTCCATTACTCCAGGTCCTTTCGTGGTCTACACGGTTCTTCTATGAATTAGATTCAACTGGCGCTGAGTTTGCCATAATATTTACGGGGTTCGTAGCAAGCATGATTCTTTCAGCTACGTACTTCACTCTCCCGATCGCTCTTCTGTTAAAGCCTTGCAGTCGAACGTTGAGAAGAAGACTCAGGTGGTTGATGCTCATCGAGTTGGCCGCATGTTCATGCTCGGTCTTAGCTGGAGAGTTGGTCGCTTCATCTTGGGTTATGATGTTCGCAACGTCATTCTTCCTGTTATCCACGATGGGATGCGTTGCCGTATGCATTGCGGAACAACTCCTAGACCGTGCATCGTTGAAAGGTAGATCAATGTAAGAGTAAGGAGAATCACCTGATCCTGTTCGGAGAGGTTGGCCGCCAATTGGTTAGAAACTGTTTTTAGCATTCGAAGCCTACCTTGTCAAAGTTAAGGTTGGACCGATAGGTGCAAAGCACGACTCCTGCAGGACAAACATTCGCAAGGCGATGGGCAATCTATGCGGCCTTTGGCGTCCCAAAACTTGACATCAAGTCATGGCGATTGAACACAAAGGGGTTAGTCGATAGGCCGTTAACACTAAGCTTCGAGGATTTAGAGAAACTACCCCAAGTAAAATTGACCAAAGACTTTCATTGCGTAACCAGTTGGAGCATAAAGGATGTCATTTGGGAAGGTGTGCCTTTTGCTGAGTTGGCTAAGCTTACTTCGGTTAGGAAGGACGCGCAATGGGTGATGTTTCATTGCGCTGACGGATACACTGCGCCGGTCCCTCTGGAGGATGCTATGGTGGGAGACTCGCTCATAGCGTTGAAGATGAACAGTAAACCTATACCTGTTCAGCAGGGGTTTCCCGCGAGACCATTTATCCCTCACCTGTACGGATGGAAGAGTGCAAAATGGCTTACCGATGTGGAGTTCCTTCCAAAGTATGAAGATGGATATTGGGAGAGGTATGGATATCATGAAAGAGGAAATGTGTGGGATGAGGAACGATTCAAGGGTCAAGGCGGAAAACATGTTCGCCATAAGGGACTTGGCACACTACCAATCTGAAGCTCATTAACCGTCATTCACCGGTTCAGAAATTCGCCCCGAAGCCACACCAAGCATGTGTAGTTTGGTTCAAACGCTAGCCGGCCAAGGTATCTTCAGGTTCCGTGTCGACACTGCAATTGCAGCAATTCTGACAAGCCGCACAGTGGCTGCATAGGTAGTGGGCTTCCTTGCCGCACTGTGGGCATTGAGCGAACTTGGTTTGGTTCATGTTTAACGCCGAGATTACGAGCGCGACTTATTCTTGTTGACGTCTATAATTTAGGTCTTCTATTGTAAGTTATGACGCCAGATTACCTAATATCGAACTTCGGACCAGCGGGTTCGCTGATTTTAAATTAGCCCTCTTCAATTACATAGTAAATATTCAGTTTCAATTTAGAAAATATTACGGTGAACAAGAGTATGACTGTTGAAATTACTGTACGCCAGATCATGCGGCCCATTATCTCCATCGATTCAAAGGCGAAGGTGAAGGATGCGGCGCGTTTGATGACGGAGAAGAAGATTGGGTCATTGATTGCGAACAGGGACGGCCTGCCCTTCGGGATGGTCACTGAGCGTGATATGATGCGAGAGATTGTGGCGCGAGCTGCTGACCCTTCAAAAGTCTCGGTAAGCGATATTATGAGCGCTCCACTTCATACGGTCGAAGCTTCAACTAGCATTGTTGACGCTGCTCGAAAAATGGATGAGAAGAACCTTAGACGGTTGGTAGTCACGGAAGGGGATAAGATAACTGGGATTGTAAGTCAGACAGATCTTGTGCATCATATGACAGATTTTCAGAAGCTTGCAAGGATGGGAATGACCTAGCGTACGTTCTAGCCATCATTCGCGCAAACAAGCAGCAAACGGTATCAGCATGGTATTTGATAAATAAAGAACAGGAGAGGGGAAAGGATTACGATGAAGATCACAAACGCCGTGTTTCAACTGGACGACGTGTTGGGTGGCCCATCCGTCATCTTGGGCGATAACTATGTTTCACTAATAGACACTGGTATCCCTAACACTGAGGGGAAAATCTTTTCACTAATTGAGTCGCTCGGTCGCAAGCCTAGCAGTCTGAAGCATATTCTTATCACGCATTCCGATGGCGATCACATTGGCAGCCTTCATGCACTCGTCCAGGCCACAGGAGCAAAAGTCTATGCACAGGCTGACGAGGCGGAAGTTATTCAAGGTAAGCGCAAGTCTCGTGGTGGACAAATGGTAAGCAAGCCGGTTCAGGTGAGTCAGGTTGTGAAAGATGGTGACTTGCTACCCATTCACGGCGGCATCAAAGTTATCGAGGCCTTCGGGCACACGACTGGACACGTCGTATATTTGCTCCTAAACGAGAACCTGCTCCTAGCTGGCGACTGCCTGGTCAATATGAATGGGTTAGCAGGCTCTATGCCACAGTACACTGCCAACATGGAACAAGCTAATGATACGGTGAAGAAACTGGCAACTCTCACGCCAGAGTCAATCGTTTTTGGCCATGGTCCTCCGATCGTTAGCAACGCCGCCCAGAAATTGAAAGCGCTCGCCGAATCGTTATAATCGGAGGCACGGCTAGCCACTACCTGCACGATAGGGAATGATTTTTCTTCATCATCAACATGCAGCAGAACTGGAATAGGCGTATGGTTAATCCCCTCATCTCCCAGCTGAAGAGAGCATTCACCGGCTGGTTCATTCCTTATCGATTTAACCTGGAGAGATGGGCTTACGCCTTACAACGCATCTCCGGAATTGCGGTAACCGGATACTTTCTTGCGCATATAGTGGAGACTGGAAACGTAGTGGGTGGCCTCGCTGTATGGTCACCCATCTCTACGGCGATGGCGAGCGATGTTTGGACTGCAACATTCCGGTTTCTCGATAATCCGCTATTCGATACTGGTCTAATAGTAATCGGCTTCATGCTATCATTCCACACAATCAACGGAATAAGACTGACACTTACCGAATTCGGACTGCTCCAAGGCAAGCCATCTCGTCCAGACTTTCCGTACGAACCAAAGTCATTTTCTAAAGCCCAGCGGGCGCTGTTCTGGGTAAGCATACTCTTCGCAGCGGGAACAGCCGTTTACGCCTTTCATGTACTATTTGGGGCCTGAATAGCATTGAAGGAATCTAGTAGGATGCTCCTACATTACGTTACTGGGCTTGGAATTGTGGTAGTGGGTTTCGTTCATCTCTTCACCATCTTTCTTACAGGGTCATATCTACAGAATCTCTCGTTTTATGGAGGACCATATTCCATATTAGCGGTTTACCGAAACTTGATACTGGTTTCTACGCTTGAGCTTCTATTGTTATTCGTGGATTACCATGCCCTCAACGGCATACGAGTGATTTTGATAGAATTCCATCAAGGGACTACTTGGGAGAGGGGAGTATCATGGATTCTCACCGTAGCTGGCATTCTGCTGCTTATCTATGGAACCAGGACTATTCTCTTAGCGAATTCGCTCGTCTGACAAAATGGCTTCCACACTGGAACGTTGCAAGAAATTTCGAGCCCGCCGCGTACTGAAGATTCTGCGCGAAAGACTTACAGTTCGTGATGAAGATTTCGCAGCAGTGCTAGTTGCGAGAGAGACACGCGACCCGTTTCGAATTCTAGTTGTTACAATTCTCTCTCAGAGTTGCACCGACATCGCCGCCATGCGCGCATACAAGGCGCTAGATCAGCAAGTGGGCATTATCCCAAGCAAACTCAGAAAGGCAAATTCACGAGCGATTGAGCAAGCAATCCGTGTCGCAGGCCTTCATCGTCAAAAGTCGAAAGCAATCAAAAGTCTATCCCAAATAATTTGTGATAGATACTCAGGCAACATAAACCAAATCATCGATTTACCGCTTGAGAGTGCGCGCGAAAAGTTACAGGAGTTGCCGAAAGTTGGGCCAAAAACTGCCGACGTCCTACTCTCAATTTTGGGTTCGCCAACGATCTCTGTGGATACTCATGTTGAACGCGTCTCGAAACGGTTGGAATTAACAGGGTCAAAGTCAAAGTATGAGCAGATACGATCTGACCTAATGCGCCTCTTCAACAAGAAAGAGTACCCTATCGTACCACTTCTGTTCATGGCTCATGGAAGAAACTATTGTAAAGCTCGTCGACCTCTCTGTCCGACTTGTCCCGTTGAGAATTGGTGCCACTACTCAATGAAATCAACATGAGTCGAATCAAATTTGGACTAGAATTTGGGTTAATTCATTTTCATAATAGAGCGCCCTGTTTCTTAGCGCTGAAGACAAAGCACGATCATGACGATTCTTGTTCCGGCTATAGATAATTACTATCTGCAAAATTTTATTTAAATCAGATGCGTAGACCAAATACAGACGACTGAACACTCTCGAGCGTCTTGTTGAGAAACGGAAAAGCCTTGCTATTTAAGTCATGATAAAGTTCCGGATTAACTAAAATGGCAGACGTTAGACAGCTGTAACCGGATACCATTGCTTGGAACGGTGGTCGTCGGATCGATAAACTGGGACACTACACTATTCACGAACAGGTTGCCTCGGGATGGCGAGGAGGTGGTTGTGAATCGGATTACTCATGCCCCCGGAGGAAAAGCGGGCAATACTGCCGTGGCTGCTGCTAAATTGCTTGGCAGAAATAGAGTTGCAATATTCGGCGGTTTAGGCAACGATATTGTCGCAAATGACCATGTGAAGATCTTCGAGAAGGAAGGGGTATTGACCTCGGGCCTCAAATTTTCCAGTGAGCATGGTTCCGGGCAAGCATATCTTGCAGTAGATGAATCTGGAGAGAACGTGATCTACACTTATGTTGGAGCAAACTCCCTGCTTACTCCAAACGACTTGGATGAGCCGAAACGTCAGACGTTAATGTCAGAAGCATCAGTGGTGACGATAATGAATCCACCGTTCGAGACTGCAACTAAACTTGCGATCGAATCTAAAAAATTAGGAAAGAGGATCGTATACGATCCGGGAGTTTGGTCTGAGAAAGGATTGGATGGCCTTCGACCAGTTCTGAGCTGTGCGGATTATTTAGTGTCAAATGAGTCAGAAATTCGTAATCTAACTGGGCACTCTAACTCTAAGAGTGCCTCTGAGAAGTTGAATGAAAAATATCCGAGTTTGAAGGTTATTCAAAAACTGGGCGGGCGAGGGTCAATCATGGTTGATGGATCCAGGGTTGTTATTGATGCTCTTAATTTGGAGAAGTTGGGTATGAAGGTGGTCAACACGGTTGGCTGCGGAGATTCGTTCTTGGGAGCGTTTGTAGCTGCGCTAGTGGAGGGTCTGCCTGATATTGATGCGTTACGCTGGGCTACTTGTGCTGCTGGACTAAACGCAACTAAATTGGAAACAAGGGGTAGCCCCGACCGAGAGACAATGTTTCGATACTTGGAGCATGTAAAGCTCACGAACTAAGCTTCTTAACATTATCCGCGATAAGTGGTGCAACGCTCACGTAACTGATTGGACATGGAACCGTATCTGTGCCTACGACGTTTGCAACACCAGTCGCTAGTATTCTACTGAGGGCGCCTGACGCGAGGATTGGATGAGTGCAAGCAACCTCAATTCGCCTTGCGCCTTGTGAGAACAGTATCTTAGACGCTTCAATTATAGTTCCACCCGTGCTTATGATGTCATCAACAATCAAGACGTCACGATCTTTCGCACTGGATTTCCGCGGGCGTACCTCAACTTTACTGTCACCGAATCGTTTCTTCTCAAAAACGTCATATTCAGTGTTCAAGGATTCTGCTGCAAGTTTTGCCCATTGCTCAGCTTCCACATCTGGTCCTATTACGAGTGGGTTAGTTAATTTTCCCTCCTTTCCTACGTAGTCAGCAAGTAACTGCATTGCAGACAGGTTATGAGAAGGGATACCGAAGACTTCGGAAGATTTCACGACTCGATGCTGATGCATGTCGATTGTGAATATTTCATCCGTCCCTACGCTTTGAATTAATTTGCTTACAGTCTTGAAACTCAACGCTTCACCCGGTTTGAATCGTTCGTCTTGCCTTGCGTACGCAAAGTAAGGAACAAAGCTCGTGACGCGTTTTGCACCAAGATCCTTCAACGCATCTACAAGCAGGAGATATTCGAAGAGAAAGTCGTCCGGAGTGTGATGCATCGATTGAATGACGATCACATGCTCATTCTTGACTTCATTTAGAATACGCAAATACTTCTCCCCGTCTGGAAAACGCCTAACCTCAAGCTTTCCACAGGTTACCCCCAGTTGGTTCGCAACAGTGTTTGCGAGATTTTCACATGACGACCCCCCGATCACAATCAAGATGAATACCTAGTTCAGATGTCACGATATCTGGGCGCAAAATAAAGTCTCTCTGATCCTTTCCCACATAAGCGGAATAGGCGAAGCTTAAAGCGATCATTTCAAGGCTTGCAGATGCGAGTAGAGTGAAACTTGTGAAGTACAAGTGGGTTGTCCTTACGGTAACGACCGTGGGAGTTCTGATGGATGGACTGGACTCAAGAATAGTCATAATTGGACTTCCACAGGTTGCTGCGGCATTACATGCGGATGTTGAGCAAGCAATCTGGTTCACGCAATCCTACGTGCTGGCCACCACCATTGCCCTACTCCTGATTGGAAGAGTCACAGACGTGGTTGGGAGAGTGAAGATTTACACAATCGGTTTCGTAGTCTTCACAATAGGTTCGGGCCTCACAGCTCTTGCTCAGAATCCGAATCAATTCATTTTGTGGAGAGGGTTACAAGGACTCGGCGTCGCAATGATGTTCACAAACAGCGCGGCTATGATCGTCGACGCCACCCCCAAAAAGGAATTGGGACTCGCCCTGGGCGTGAATCAAATGGCGTTCAGATTCGGAGCAATGTCAGGGCTAACGTTAAGCGGATTAATCCTCTCCCTCTTTGACTGGCGGGCACTCTTCTACCTAAACATCCCCATAGGAGTTTTCGGAACATTCTGGTCGCATCACAGGCTCAAAGAAGTTGCCAAGCTGGATAAGGCGACACCACTAGATTGGTTCGGATTCGCTACATTCTCAATATCGATCACCAGCTTTCTGCTAGCGATGACATATGCCGCTTACGGATTAAGTGAACAGCTTGTGGTTTACGGCCTCCTAGTCCTCAGCATAGTGACTATTACGATCTTCATTGTGCATGAGAACAAACAGAGGCACCCACTGCTTGATTTGAGCCTCTTGAAGATACGCGAGTTTACTGGAGGAGTCACTGCTCAATTGCTGAATGCAATAGCATGGGGAGCGTTTCTTCTGCTCCTCAGCCTCTACTTTCAACTTATCCTCGACATGAGCCCCCTCGCTGCAGGAATAGCAATCGTCCCGTT
>CAYWMG010000113.1:0-2909 GCA_964459245.1 uncultured Candidatus Bathyarchaeia archaeon | reverse complement strand
GTATTACTTCCCTCCAGCCTTGATAGGGCATTCAAGGGAGAACTGGGGCTTCACCCTTCATAAGCTAATTGACCACTATACCCCTTCAATTATCCATATCCTGCTGCCGAATCGAGAAATCAAGGGCTTCCGATCCTTGATGGTCCAATCCCAATCGGCGCCCGGCTAGTTTCGCCTGAAGAGTTCATGCGGCGAGTCAAAGACCATCTCGTAATGAAATCGCACAGAGAGAACAGCGAAAGCAACATCTAGAGCGTACTCGATGGTCTGCAAGATACTCTGCAAAATGCACTAGAGCGTCAGAAGAACGCGCACAGGATACGCCATGAATCTTAATATCACGCACCTCACCGCCACAGAGCATGAAGAGACGCGCGAAGAGTGACCGAGAACTAGTCGAAGACGTCGCAAATATCTCGCATGAGATGGTCGAGCAACTTCCACACTGGGCCAAGATTCTGAGAGACCTGTGTCGAGAAGCACTCTGTTGAGGCTAACGCCTTTTCCGGTTTCGAGGGACCGTCTCAACTAAGCAATTATAACAGATCGTCAAAGAATAGTCTTGATCTCCCCCGTTTCAAGGGCCTTTCTAAGAATTTGAGTGCTTTCGGATTCAGGAACGACTTTTCTGAAGTGAGCCAGATAATGCTCAAGGAAATCATAAAGGTTGGATGCGATTTCCTCGAGGTATTCAGCTAGGTTCTCGTTTTTGTGCTCGCGCCACAACTCGGCTTGTTCCGGGCTGCGTTTCTCGAATATCATGTTCCAGTTTTCGTCAAAGCCTATGAACGATGAGGCGGAATGAGCGAGAACGTTTCTGTTATTGTAAATGCTTGTTATCCAATACCTATGCTTTGAAAGGAGTTCTGCGTATTCCTTGTCAATCCCGGTCTCCGTCAGAATACGGACTATGTCGGTGAAATAGAGCCGCTGATCATTAGGGAATGACTTTTCATTTCGAGGGTAGAATCGCTTAGTAAGTTTAGCCAGAATATCGAAGAATGCGGTTCCCAAATAGAAGAAGAACTCTAGATTCAATCGGGCGTTCTCGATAACGACTGGGGTAGATCTCATTAGGACACCGGGTTGCTTCATCTCCTCTTTCACAACACCAGGAGCACTATGAGCCATTGCGACAAGTTTTCCTTCAACATATCTAAGGGCCCGGAGTTTGAAGCCCAAGGCTTCACGCCATTCGAATACCTCCTCAATGTGCTGCTGAACCGATAGATCACTGAACAACCATTGCAATTGCAACTCAAGTTTCTCGGTCTCGTTCAATTCCTTTCTATCTTCAGCGGCCATTGATTACCACCGAATCGAATGGAACACGAGTCGTCGTGCGACCAACGACGGGGACGGTCCCTACCCTAGTGCAGGGTTACATTCTGATTGGCCTGTTGCCGCTAAACCTTGGGCTTATGATGCTTACTATTGCTTTCGCTCTTGGGACCCGATGACAATGTGACAATCGGGGGCTTAGGTTTTCCCTGTCTTTTGTTTGATCAGAAATTCTATCGCCTTTCTCGTCTCATCCAGAGATTCCACAGTTTTCCCAGCTGAGTCGTAATATGGTTCAATCCAATCTAAATCCAAAGAAGCATGGCAAAACCTCATTAACAGTTCAAGAATTTCCTCGTATAACTGCTTGGCAAAGATAATGTCATACCATTGAATTGTCTCCAGATCACCCTCGTGCAAGATCAGATTACGTTTACTGAGAAAAGTCTCAACTTGGGAGTCAAAGGTTTCTGGCTTCTCTAGAAAGAACATCTGCTTTATGCGCGTCGCGACTTTTTCATCTGGAATTTTGCTTTTTAATCTAACCATCAATTCGACTCCGATCCAGAATTTTAGAAAAGCGTAACCTTTCTCGGATTCAGTGACCGCTTCGGCGTAAACTGAGATGGCATCTCTTATGATCTTCTTGATGGTGAGGTCAGGCAGCTTTTCCACGATATCTGCGATCTTGTAGAAGTTGTCGATCTTCATAACTCCAGCGTGGCCTTCTTGCGGCAGCGGATAGTCGCCGCCATATGACTCTACAAAGACGTTGCCGTCGAAAACCATTCCGAATTGTGGCAGTTTGATCGACGTGAAAGGCACTGGTGGGTACGCAACACCGATTATCGACGCCTGAGAATAGGAGAGCAATGCCGTCCATTCCTTGGCTGTGGGAATAGTATCCAGAAACGCAAAAAACGGGTCCCTCGCATAACTCCCCAAGATTAGTACCCTGCTGGTCTGAACTAGGGCAACCCATTGCTTGGTATCGTTAGAAAGTCCGACCTTCTTAAGATCTATATTCTTCATGAAAGCCGAATCAAAGCTGGAATAATCCAGGACATCTATCGAACGCTTATTCACAGAATCGCTAGCCCTTAGAGTGACAGAGGAAGGAAATCGAAAAGGCAATGGGAAGGCCACTGTGAATTTCTTTATCTGTTTCTTGCCAATAGCATCAAGTTGATTCTCCATTTCCTTCTGGAACTCGCCGTATGTCGTCTGTTTATTGGTCGAAAGTGCTTGTAGCGCCGTCTGAACCGATTGAATGCCGAGAGACGATCTCGACTTCCGGAAACGAGCATCATACTTGGTATCGGCCAGAATACGCTCACAACTGTACAAGAAGGTTGGAATAGTTGAGAAACCAGGTTTCGACACTAGTTCCAATCCAATGTTGAGCCATCGATTAACGTTCTCAGGGCTCTCAGTCATGAATAATCACTTGCATCGAATTCGACGGAGCTCCTACTAAACACGATGACATTCGAAATTTGCCAGACCCTCTCGTAGAACCGCTAGTGTGGCGGGCCCGCCGGGATTTGAACCCGGGACCCTTCCCCAAGAAGGCTTCTCGGCCGGTTTCTTTTCGGGTGGCTTCCCATGGGTTCCAAAAGCCCACAGGT
>CAYWMG010000112.1:0-4785 GCA_964459245.1 uncultured Candidatus Bathyarchaeia archaeon | reverse complement strand
ACATACGACATTTTAGGCCGAATTCGAAACCGTTATGAGCCATCTTAACCAGCGTATAACTGAGCGTCGAGTAGGGATGGCTTCTAGACGTGCGAACTCCATAATTGCTATTTTAATAATCCTCTTAATTCTGTTAACTGTAGCATCAATTCCATCGGTTCCCGAGATCACTGCCTCTGTTCTAATCTCTACCACGCCTAACCACCATCCAGAGATCACTCTAGTCTCGATCACTTACCAGAAAGTCTCTCTTCTCGCCTCCTTGTCTGAATCAAAAGATAGAATCCAAGTCTCATCATCTGCTAGCACTTCAGCCCCAACCATGACTCATTACTATCTCAGCGTAGTCGTTCAATATCAAAATCGAATGGTGACTCAGGGAGGATCTGATCTGAGCGACGGTTCGTATGTGATCAAAGCCTCATTTTGGCCTATAACCGAAACGCCAAACACCCCTTATGTTGTGACAATGACCGTCTCACGAGATGGCTACTATTATTCCACAGTCGAAGCCAAACTCTCGCCAGCCTAAAGACAGGCAAGGCCTTCATAAAAACATAGGATCATTTAGAACTGGGCGCCTAATGTTTCGAAACGTTCCGAACGTTCCGGAACGAAGTAACATCTTGCTGTTTCGAAACGTTTTGAAACGTTTTCGGAACGAGACCCATTTCGAAACGGCCATGCAGAGTCGTTGATATGCAATTCCGGAATCACTAATTGCTGTTTCCTCACTCGGTTCAGTAGGCTGCTTGGACGCAGCGTGTACGACGCCAGCCACACGTTGCCCAGATGCTACCGGTACGATGTCCGTCCATTTCCACATATTCCATGTGGGTTTCCGGTTGTTCTCTCTTTTTCGGATTATGGTAGAAATTGACGATATTCAGGCGTTATTGTTATAACTGTGGACTATTTCGACGCATAATGCGGCGGTGTTTTGCTGATTGTTGAATTCAGGAGACATGGCATGGGTAATAACGGCTACTGCTCTCGTAATGATAATGACTCCGGCTTTAGGGTTCTTCTATGGCGGACTGGTTCGGAGTAAGAACCTTGTATCGACCATAGTGCAATGTTTGGCGGTATTCGGAGTTATTAGCTTGGTTTGGGCCTTGTGGGGCTACAGTTTGGCTTTCGGCCCTTCAGTGCATGGAGTCATCGGCGACTTATCAGATATCGGCTTGAACAATGTTGGTGCTGCGCCTAACCCGGGTTACTCTTCAACAATTCCAGAGCTACTTTACTTCGCATTTCAGTTGAAGTTCGCAGCCATTACTCCGGCTCTAATTATTGGAGCCTTCGCTGAGAGAATACGGTTCAAGGCTCTTCTAATTTACGTAGCCCTCTGGGCGACATTGATTTACGCGCCGATCGCGCATTGGGTCTGGGCCGTGGGCGGCTTGTTGAAATTGATGGGGGTAGTTGATTTTGCTGGTGGCCTGGTTGTGCATACTGCTGCGGGTGTTTCTGCTGTAGCGGCAGCGCTTGTCATTGGCAGGAGAAAAGGAATAGATCGAAGGAAAGAGCAAAGGCCTAACAATATTCCTTACGTGATTCTTGGCGCTTCAATACTCTGGTTCGGATGGTTTGGTTTCAACGCGGGAAGTGCTCTCGCTGCCGACGCTTTGGCGGTGAACGCACTGGTGGTTACAAATCTAGCGGCTGCCGCGGGTGCAGGCAGTTGGAGCCTGGTCGACTGGATTAAAAAGGGTAAACCCTCCGCGGTCGGAATCTCCGTCGGTGCAGTGTGCGCTCTTGCTGCAGTCACTCCCGCTTCGGGTTATGTCGGTCCTATGGCCTCAATTATCATAGGACTTGCAGCCGGGGTGATATGCAATTTTGTTGCAAACTGGCGAGCTAGGACTAGGCTGGATGACTCACTGGACGTTTTCGCATGTCACGGAGCAGGCGGAATCTTGGGCACACTTGCTACAGGTCTCTTCGCCTCTTCCGTAATCAACGCGGCTGGTCCTAATGGTCTCTTCTTCGGTAATCCGGCTCAATTTCTTGTACAACTCCTCGGCGTAGTTATCGTCGCAGTCTATGCCTTCGTCGGATCATACGTGTTACTTCGAGTGATCAATGTGTTCACGCCGATACGTGTGAGTCCGAAAGAAGAAGATACGGGACTTGATATTACCCAACACGGCGAAGAAGCCTACGCATGAGTCAAATTGTGTAATCTTCAGAAATGCATGAATCGTCTCGAGCCAATCTTGCTGAGGTTGGCCCTCACCCCTTTGAGGTTGGGTGTGAACATTTAGGGGCGTCCTATTCGTACAAGTAGGCTATAACTGAAGGAGATCTCTAGAACTCTTCTGTTACCTGATAGGGGCACTTCTATTTCTGAAATGATTTGGCGAGGACTTAGTGGAGGGCTGTCAGCTCCTTCAATGGGGCAGCTTCTACCTTTCGGTAAACCTTTGATGTGTCATCCGCGTTTTCTCTACTCTTTAACAGGTCCCTAATTCTAACTCCAAAGTGCTTCTCGTTTTCGAGCATGTATGGCAGGAGGAGATTCCAATCCGTCTTCTCAACGGTGGTCAGTTGGCCGCCGTTCAACTGGTCTATGCTTAATTTTCCGTGTGGGTCTCTTAAGTAAATGGCCCCGCCAGAGGCTAGCGAGAAGAGATTGCCGCCCGCGTAGGGCGTTTCAAGGTCAACGATCTTGCCGTCATCGCCAAATTTTATGCCGTTGACGACAACGAATCCTCCACCTTCTAGGGGGTTACCGGCCATGAAGGACTCTGCAAGGTAGTCTAAGCATGTTCCGTTTATCACAACCCTGGGATGACCCACAGCGTTGATGAGCGGGCGGCCGGCAGCATTGCCTAGAACGTAGACTTGGCCGCCTTTTGCAGCGTACATAAACGTCTGGCCCACGTCACCATAAATCACCAACTTACCCGACTTCATTATCTGGGCTACCTGGTCTTGAACGGACGCGTGAACGTAAATCTCCGCTCCATCTAATCCAGAGCCCAAATAATCTCCAGGGTTTCCGAACGCATCTATCCTGAAACCATTGGACCACGGACCTAAACCGCATCCGCAAAATCGTTGTCCGCGCCAGTCAAAGGACACGACCCGCTTCCAGCCTTTTCGATAAGCCTCAATTATGAGTGTTGAAGCTGAGTCGTCGCCTTCGGCTGGAAAGTCGGAAACATCTAACAACAACGTATTCTGGCCGTCTCTCGGAGGCTGAAGAGCGTCTTTCGTCGTCAAGCTCACAAGTACCCAGGGAGATCGTGAGGCTTGGGAGATTGAGGGGAAGGTTCGAAGGATTCTGAAGAGAGAAGATTCAATCAGATCGCGGGTTCTGCCTTCTTTAGCAGATGGAACCAGATGCAATTTGTCAAGTACATTGGTTAGGAAGGTGACCATCGCCATTCTTTCCTGCAATCCAACCTTAGCTTGCTCTTCCAGGTCTGCGCATAGTTCTTCGATCGAATTGTGTGAGAGTGGGCGAGGGTTGAGTAATGGGGGTTGGTTCAGGTTTAGGATTCCTCGAAGAATTTCTTCAGGCGGTCCCTTTGCAGGCGTTGAAACTTCTCTGCCGAACTTGTCGACACATTTGAGTCGAGGCTTCTCGAGTGTGCGATCAACCGTGAATATGAACGCTCCGCCGTCAGTGTAGCTACCGCCTCGTGCGTTCCAGTAAACGTCTGCTTTTGCCGCGAATCGAGAGTCTTCTCGAGCTAGGCTCCGCAGGCAAGCGTCTATGGCTTGTCGTTCGGAGGCGATCAAACCAATCTTGACTTCGCCTTCTTGTAGTGCAAAGACTTGCGGTCTAAGCATTGACGTATCGGTTATACCCAGCAGATGTAGCTGTGCTCCGCCATTTTCGCTCCTTCCGACGATAAAGAACCAAGGGCCATCTGGTGATCCGTGAATATGCGCGGCTTGGATTTCCTTGTAAAGACGTCTTTTCGTTTCAGGTAACATGTAGAAGTCACGTTCTGTTGTGGGTGCCATGGCCTCGATGAGGAACTCGGTTGGATAATTGTAGACTCTTCTCCACAAGTCGAAGAGGTATACTGCGACTTCTGTGTCCGTTAGGAAGAGTGGCATGATGTTTCGTTGTGCAAGGTATTCTGAGACTGAGTAGTAGTTTGAGAAGTCTCCATTGTGTACGAGGGCCTCATGAAGGCCAACGAATGGGTGAGCTCCTCCAGGATGCCAAACCTTCCCCTTAGTTGGGTAGCGGTGATGGCCGATCCAGACGTGGGCTGGAAAATCCTCCAGCTTGTAATATTGAATAACTTCATCTCCGTAGCCGACGATCTTGAGAACCATCATGTCCTTGCCATGCGAAAGGATGAAAGCCTTCTTCTCGCCAAGAGAGGCGTAAAATTTCTTATTGAGCGCGTAACTGTTTTGATATATGAATTCGTCCTCTGCAACTTGACGTGAGTCACTGAGACCTGTTTTCTGCATGAACTGTGCAAGGACTTCCTCCTTGACTCTGCAGAAGTACCTGCGCACTTCTGGCGGTTTCACTTGTAGCCCTTTGATGTTTCTGTAATCGGCAATCGTCTCAACCCATTCTGCTGAATCAACTCTCAGAAACGGGAAGATGAACGTGTCCTCCACTTCTTTTCTCGCCGACGGATCAAGGTACGCAATTTGAATCAAGTAATCTTCTCTTAGAATCTGGCGTGTAACTCCAAGATGTTCTGGAGAGAGACCCAGAGCCGCTATTCCGCCTCCCTTCCCGTTTCCACGATTTTTCATCTGTAATAGTGCGGTGAGAAAGTGTCTTCCGGGAATTGGCTCGGAGCA
>CAYWMG010000111.1:0-2626 GCA_964459245.1 uncultured Candidatus Bathyarchaeia archaeon | reverse complement strand
TCTCGCAGTTTTCCTTCCTTGTCTATTTCTATGAATTCTATCTTGGCTTCTTTCTCTTTTGCGAGCATCTGCCAAGGCACGATGTTACTGTGGTGTTCCATTATGGTGAGAACTATCTTATCGTTTTTGCCTACGTTTCTTCTTCCCCAAGCATAGGCGAGTAGGTTTAGTGCTTCGGTAGTGTTTCTAACGAACACGATCTCTTCAGTGCGTCTTGCGTTGATGAATTTGGCTGTCTTTTCTCTGGCTTCTTCATGCGCGAGGGTGGCTTCTTCTGCGAGTTTGTGGATTCCTCGGTGAATATTAGCATTATACTCTAGATAATACTGTTCGAGAGCTTTGATGACTTGGGTAGGTTTTTGTGATGATGCTGCGTTATCGAGGTAGACGAGGGGTTTTCCGTTGACTTGACGTTTTAAGATCGGAAAGTCTTCTCGTACTTGCATTAGGTTGATTGTTGCAGTTTTTTCTATCAAGCTCTTGACCTGTGATTTGGTTGATTATTATGAGCGGTGCTCATTTAAGTTCACTAATTCAGATTTGCACGTATATGGTTGACCCTTCAACTTTCAAGCCGTAGGTTGTTAAGGGAAGAGTTGCTGGTGGGTTTTGGACGGCGCCGGTCTTTACATTAAATCTCGATAGGTGTAGTGGGCAGGTTACTTCAGATCCTAGTAGGAAGCCTGTTGAGAGGTCTGCTGTTTCGTGAGTGCATATTCGGTTCAGAGCAGAGAGCGTTCCATCAACGTTAACGATCATGAGGTGGACCTTGCCGATATCTAGTGCGAACATGGTTCCAGGAGGGACGTCGGAGAGTTTGCATGCCTCCACATAATTGTTCAAGTCAACTCACTAGAATTTGATCACGAAATGAGCTTTTTATCGGTATTTGTAGTGGCCTTCGAAGATGTCGTGTGATCTTTGGGTTTCGTCGTAGTATTCATCGTCGATTGCTGGCACCGTCATGACTGTTTCGAAGTCTTGGATACCTGACCATTTCAATTCTATGATGCGTCTAATTCGTCTTGCCACTTCAGGGACTGGTATGCGTTCCACTATTGGTTCGAAGAATCCGACGATGATCAACCGTGTAGCTTCGTCCTTGGTCATTCCTCGAGACATTAGGTAGAATATTTGTTCGTCGTTTATCTGGGCGACGGAGGCGGAATGTGTTGCTTTCACCTCGTTCGTCTCTATTTCGAGTCCCGGGATTGCATCTGCTCTTGCGTCCTTTCCCAGGATCATACCGTGCTCTGCTAGGTATGCGCGTGAGTTTTTTGCGTTCTTTGTTATCCTGATCATTCCTTTGAAGACTAGTCGAGCCTGGTCTTTGACTACTCCTTTCGAGATTGCGTGTCCGCTCGTGTTAGGGCCTACGTGAGTTATGTTTGAGACGGCATCGAAACGTTGTGCGCCTGATCCGAAGGTTACTTCAATGTTTTCGGATGTGGCTCCTTGGCCTTCCATCAAGCTCTCGAGTCGTGATCTGGTGTATGCGCCTCCCAAGAGGCCGGTTGACCAGACTATCTTGCTGTCTCGTTGTCCAATCGATTTCTTGTTTGAGAAAATGTTGAAGTTGGTTCCCAGATTGTTGATGCTGGAATATGTCACTTCAGCACCGTCACGGAGGTGAACTTCAGATAGGCCACTGTATAACGATCTCTTCCTTTGACCAGTTAAGCGAGTGGAGTAGAGTTCTTCGAGAACCGTGAATTTGCTACGTTGGTCTGCGATGATGACGTTCTGGGAGAAGAGGCCATGTTCCTCCGCGTCGAGAACCGTCACGTATCTTAATGGTACGGTGAGTTCTAACCCTCTGGGGACGTAAAGGTAGAATCCGGTTGTGAAGAGCGCGTTATTCAGCGCGCCGAATTTATCATGTTCTGACGTTATTGCTTTCTTGGCGAAATATTGTTCGAAGATTTCCGGGTTGTTGCTAATGGCGGTTTTGATGTCTGTGAAGATCACTCCCTCCTTCTGTAACGTCTCTGGAAGGGAAGGGTTGAGGGTTTTTGATTCGAATTGGTAGAGGGTAATTGCTGATTTCGATTCGAGTTTGTCTCGGACTTGTTTGATCTCTGAATCCTTAGGTTCGGGGGGTGGTGTGGCGACTGATTCTAAATCGAGTCCGCCTAGGTCGGCATATTTTGTGTATAACGTCGAGAGTTCTATTGGTAAATCTCTAAAGAGTTTCAGTGACTTCGTTCTGAATTCACGTAACCATGCTGGTTCGTTCCGTGAGTTTCCAATTTCCCGGATCTGCTCGTCCGCAGTTTGTGATACGACTAGTTCAGGCATTAATGGATGCACCAGAGGGTGGTTGATGGATAGATGCTGGGGGAAGGAAAGATTTAGCTTTAGCCTACTGAGCCAGCCATTTCCATTTGGATGAGTCGATTGAGTTCGATAGCGTATTCCATTGGGAGTTCTTTTGTGAATGGTTCCATGAAGCCCATGACGATCATGCTTAGGGCTTCCTGTTCGGAGAGCCCTCGTGACATTAGATAGAAGAGTTGATCTTCTCCAATCTTTCCTACGGTAGCTTCGTGTGTTATCGTCGCGTCATCTTCGTTGATCTCGTTGTAGGGATAGGTATCCGTTCTCGAATATTCATCCATAAGTAGTG
>CAYWMG010000110.1:0-5547 GCA_964459245.1 uncultured Candidatus Bathyarchaeia archaeon | reverse complement strand
AGTCTCTTCTTTGAAGTGCCCTCGAGGAAATGCTCCAATGAGGACCATCGGTTTTTCAAACCCAGAAACATTGTTGGCAACATTACGAAGTAGTCTAGGTCTACCAAGCGTGCTCAACCCTATAATCCTTGTAGGGCTAATCTTTCTAACCATCTGCTGATTTGTCACTCGCTCTACGCTTAGCAAATCTTCACCATCTTTCGGTATCTTCTTCTCCTTGAATAGTTGCTCAATCAATCCTACAAAACGGACATAGTTCTTAGGCAATCTAATCTTCGGATTGACAGTGATAAGATACTCGTCCTGAGTGTGTATCAGGACTTCGAGCTTATTCATCCAGTTCAATGGTGTTTCAAGAATCTGTAGTAGCGTATTATGAACAATGTCAGGGCGTCCCATCTTCTCCGCAGAAAACCGATCTCTAGCAAGACGTTTCATTGCCGAATGATGGAAGGCCCTGTCAAGCAGGACTTCTCCAGGGGATTTGCCTCTTCTACTCGCGTACTCCTCGATTTGCGGATGCGAACGTATCTCATCCGGCACTCTTTGTAAGGCAGCATCTGCCAATACCAAAACCAGTGTCATAATAGACGTCAGATATGTCTGCTCGAGAAAAAGGTTACAAGTTGATTCAGCATTAGATATCAGGGCAAACCTCCTTGGCATGGAAGAACGGAAACATTCGTCAAATAGCCCATGAGAGAATAGAATTTCTGATTCACCTAGCCAGAGACACCTTTCCAAGAGATAGACTTCTCTCCAGGAGGTACCTAGAGCTGGCTCGCCTAATTGGCATGAAAGCTGGCGTTCGGTTACCGAAGAACCAAAAAATGTTCATCTGCAAAAAATGTGGAAACCTTCTCATCCCAGGAAACAACTGTAGAGTACGAACAAGGTCGGAGTTGGGAACTACTGTGTTAATTACCTGTCTAGAATGCGGAAGCAAGAAGCGATATCCTACTGTGAGGGAACGATTTTCCAAAAGATCAGATTGAAAAAACTGCGGTCCAGTTCAAAGGTAACTGACCCTACGATTTGGATTGGAAAGGGCGGTGCCTCTGAGCACTTAATTCAGCAAGTGGAGAACCAGCTTAGAAGCCGCGAACTTGTCAAGCTTAAACTTCAGAAAACAGCCCATAAGAATTCTGAGACTCTTGTAGTGGCGGAAAAAATCGCTGCTTCAACAGGTTCGACTCTCGTCGATGTAATCGGCCACACCTTCACTCTCTACAGGAAACGTAAACTCACAAAGCCTATGAAGGGCCGATCAAATCAGGAGTCCACAAGAGTTCTACGGTAAACTAAACTTATATGGCGCTCTCCGGTTGTAAGCTGACACCCGCGGATGGAAATTTCAAATGCCCACACCAATGGATGTTCCTTCAGACGTGCTAATAGATCGTCTATCACTGTTTCTGAAGGAAAATGTTGGTGATGTGGCACCGCCTGGTTGGGCGTCAACGGCCAAGACTGGGTCACATACTGAACGCCCCCCGTCTAATGTGGACTGGTGGTATAGTCGATGTGGTTCGCTATTGAGGAAACTGTACATCCACGGCCCAGTAGGAATAGCCCGGCTGCGGGTCGAGTACGGCGGACGCCTCCGTCATGGAACTCACATTGAACATTCAAGAGTCGCCGGTGGTTCTGCAATAAGAGAGCCGCTCCAACAGCTTCAGAAGGCCGGATTTGTAGCTGTTGAGGGTAAGAAGGGTAGGAAACTCACTGCTGAAGGAGTCAGTTTGCTGAATCGGATTGCCGCCGACATTCTGAAGAATGCCAAGAAGGCAGAAAGTCAGTAATGATCAATGAAGAGGACGGCTATTCAGACGAAGAACTGAACGCGCTAAGACAGAGAAGGTATTCGGAACTACAGCGCTCAGCGATGGAGGAACAGAGACAATCCGAAGTTCGAAAACAGTTTGAAGCTCAGAAACAAGCTGCGCTGAAACAGATTCTAACTCCGGAGGCAAGACAGAGGTTGACTAACATTAGAATGGTGAAACCAGAATTCGCTGATCAAATAGAAATTCAACTAATTCAACTCGCGCAAACCGGAAGAATCAAAGTGCCAATATCCGACGATCAGTTGAAAGAAGCCTTGGCTAAACTCCAATCGCAACGGAAGGAAATCCACATAAGGAGAGGCTAACCTTTGGCTAGAAACAAACCAACTGCTCGAAAACGTAGACTCGCAGCTGCACTTAAAACTAGGAAGGCTGTTCCCACTTGGGTGATCGCCAAGACTCGGGGTCACACGAGAACTCACCCGAAGAAGAGGCACTGGCGACGAACAAAATTGAAAGCATAGGCGAATGAAAATGAGCAATCCGGAAAAAGAGGAAGAAATTGGCACAGCACGTGAAACTGTTGAAGAAGAACCACAAACACCACCTGTAGTAGAACCGACTCCCGTTGAATCTGAATTAGAAGAAAAACCTGCAGAATCAGTCTCAGCAGCTGGTAGGAAAGAGGTTGAGGAAGAGACTGGAGAGGAAGAGATCGAGGTTGTTGAGGAAAAAACCTACACGATTCCCGTCGGCAAGTTAGGATACACAACCGACAGAGGTCACAGAGCTCCAAGGGCAGTTAGAGACGTTAAGAAGTATGTATCACGACACATGAGATCTGACGAAGTTTCAATCAGCAATGAAATTAACGCTACAATATGGGGAAAGGGCATAAACAAACCACCCAGAAAAATAGTTGTGCGCGCCGTCAAAGACAAGGAAGGGAAAGTCGTAGTTTACCCAGCGAAGACGTAGGCGATAGTGTGATTTCACAGCTCAACGTTTCGCTGGGAAAATAGGGATGGCTGTGATTCTAGCTGACGTGTTCGGTAGCCCAAATATTGGCGTATACTGTTTCTGCACCGAAAACTTAGCCGTGGTCCCCCCTGGTCTAACCTCTAGAAAACTCACTCAGTTCGCTGACACTCTGGGCGTGAACATTTGCAACACTACCATTGGCGGTACAACATTAGTTGGAGCATTAGTTACCGGGAATTCCAAGGGAGTGCTCGTTCCACATACCATTCAAGACTACGAATTACGTAGAATTGAGGAATTCTCCAAAGTTATCATCGTCGAATCTAACTGGACCGCTCTTGGAAACGTTGTTCTCGCAAACGATTTTGGTGCTATAGTACATCCAGATGCTCCTACCGAGATAGCGAAGAGCGTGAACAAACTTGGTGTTCAAATTGCTTATGGACAGATCGGATCATTATCCTTTGTCGGTGCGTTGGCCATAGCAACCAATAAGGGCGCAATTCTCAGTCCGAACACTTTGAACCAAGAACAGTCCGTAATCGAAGCTGCATTACATGTGAAAGTTGAATTGAGTACGACTAACGGCGGCGTGCCCTTCGTCAAGTCAGGTATACTGGCTAATTCCAAAGGAGCGATCGTAGGTCCCTTAACGCGGGGCGCTGAATTGATGCAAATAACTCGAGCTCTGGGAGTTTAGTCGCAGGCTAGTTTCCTTTCTCGAAGACCTGATCCCATTTTCCCTGAGCCAGCTCCTTTTGCAGCTCGCGTGGATCTTTGCCCTCTATTGTTATTCCCAAACTGACACAAGTGCCCATCACTTCTTTGGCAGCTGTTTTAACGGATTTTGCATAGCTACTCGGGATCTTCAATGCAGCAATCTTAGCTACCTGATCCATCGTCAGGTTACCAACCTTCTCGACCTTCGGGTTTCCAGAGCCTTTCTGGATACCTAGTTCCTTGACCACAAGTGCGGAAGTAGTTGGGGTGCCAATGTCAACCTCGAACTCTTTGGTATCGATGTCAACAACAACTCTCACCGGAACCTTCATCCCAGCATATGCTTTGGTCAATTCGTTGATCTTGTTAACAATCTGAAGAACATTTACGCCGAGCGGCCCAAGGGCTGGTCCTAGCGGAGGGCCAGCATTAGCTTCTCCCCCGTTCAGTAAGGCTTCAACTTGTTTCTTTTCGCCCAACTTCCAAACCTTTGCTTAGCAACTTTACGTAATCTGCATGAACCGTAATGGGAAGAGTTGCAAACCCTTCTTCAAGCAGCTCAATCGTTACTTCCTCTTTCAACTTATCTACATTAGTAATTCTCGCTTTCAACCCTCTAAACGGACCGCTGATAACTTCCACGGAATCTCCGCCACCTAGGTCTTCTATGACCGGCTTAGTAACTATGAAACGATCCAATGCCTCTGCTGATATGACTCCCTTCGTACGAGCTCTAGCATGTCGCACCCCAGCAATCAAGTCGTCAACATAATGAGGACCTGCAGATTCGACAAAGACGTATCCCTTTACCAAGTCAGGTGCTAGAACACTAACTATTGGAAGTTTTTTCAGAGCAATACGTGACGCTATCAAGTCCACGACAGTGCGTTCCTGACCGCTCGTGGTCCTCACGGCGTATATCATCATCTTCCTTTCCGAACTCATTAAGGAGTAGCTCCAGCTGTCGTAGTCCCAGCTGTCGGCGTAGGTAGGAGATTAAGGAAGAGGAATAAAATTCGTATTATGAATCCTAGAGAGCCTGCTATAATGACCCCCAAGAAGCTAATCTTTACCATCAACGATACCTCTTCGCGCGATGGCTTCGTTGTTACGTGTAGCAGCCGCTTGGTGGAGTCAATGAATTCTCTGAAGTTCATTTACTGGTTCATCACTGAGTGCGCTAATTTCTTGGATTGGAATGAGTGGCGAGTTATTTTAACTTTGAACTAGACGCGTATGATGTCTATCTGCATTCGCGTCAGGGTCTCTATCAATTTTCTTCTTTCCGATCCACGTATTCCTTTCCAATCTATGATTGCTGTGTGACATTTCTCTCCCAATGTTCTCTTGAAAGCCATTGAGACGATTTCTTCGTCGTATTCATCAAAGAAATACTTGGAAAGAATATGACTAAATGCGTATCCTCCCGATCGCAGAGAGACGCATTGCTTGTTACAATAGTGTCCTCCTCCGAAACCCACAGCCGGGATTCCATGAACAGGGGCAGTTGCCGCATTCCATACTGCTTCACTAGCAGCCGAGACTGCGAGCGGGTCGTTCCACTCTCGCTCACCGCTCCCAATCTCCACAAATAGCGTCGGCACACCAAGTTCTGTGGGGCCATGATGAGTTGCTTCGAGACTCACAGCGTAATTTAGACTGTGATATGAACGTGCACGATCAAACGCCAGTAATGCTGAACGTAACCTGGTTGGTTCAGTAAAGGATAGACTCTTCGGTTTTCCGCCGAAATCAGCGCGAGATGATGGGTTTCCAGTCCAGTGCACCGTGAGAGTTGGCTCACCGCTCTCACTTCTATGTCTTGAAGCGAATATTACTGAATCAATTTTCGCCACGTCAACTTTGTCTGTAAATATTCCGTCTGAGTCAACAAGCTTCAAGAATACGCCAGACTGTTGGAACAAGTTGTTCGTTCCAGGAACAGGCAGAAAGTTTCTTGTGCGAATCATTTCGTTAGCAACGTTTTGTGCGGCAATATCGCGTTGAGATGCGATTACGAGAACTGCCATTCTTACTCGACTATTCTCGAAACCATCTG
>CAYWMG010000109.1:0-7093 GCA_964459245.1 uncultured Candidatus Bathyarchaeia archaeon | reverse complement strand
TCATCTGTATGCTATATGATCATAATTTTTCTCACCCCATTTATGTTGACGGTATGGCACTTGATGCAATCCGCATGTTAGAACAGCACCCGGGATCATTAAGAGATGAAGAACACTTCAAAAAGGCAATGCGCCAAGCCGAACAAATAACGAATTGGAATGAGCGGAGAAAATCCGCTCGAACGGCCGGAGTAATAGTTTCGCCCGCAGGGATGTTAAAGGGAGGCGCCTCAGTATTTTACATGGAGACTCTTGCTCATAACAATCATAACGGAATCTTTCTAGTCAGTTATCAGGTGGAAGGATCTCCGGGACGAATGTTGCTTGATGAAGGACGATTCATACTTCACGGCCAGGCTAGAAAAGTGGAGGCTCGTGTAGAAAAGTTTGACTTCTCATCACATGGTGGAAAAAGCCAACTGCACGAAACTTTGAAAGAAGTAGACAAAAAAACTCGCGTCTTCGTTGTTCACGGAGAAGAAGCAAAATGTAAACTTCTTGCCGACTGGGCCTCGAACGAATTAGGACTCCAAACGATGACCCCCCAACCAGGTGAGTCCATCGATATCTGAGAATTTAGCGATCGTTCAGGTTGGACTGAATCTGGATACTCAAATCGAACGACTCTTTCCCACAGTATCGGAAAGACTTACTAACATCAACCCGATACTGCTTCCTCCCCTCACGAATATTGACGAGGCCCTCGATTCAAAACGAAATCAGTATCATTCTACAAGAATTATAGCAATATTGGAATCCGATAATAGCCTCTATGCCTACCACAAGATAGTAGGCGTTACATCACTCGACCTGTATAATCCCAGCATGGACGGTCAAGGCTTCGTGTTTGGCGAAGCACGCTGTCCTGGAAGATCCAGTATAGTTTCCACAGCCAGACTGCGCACAACTTCCCTCGATAAGCCAGATACATTTGAAAATCGAATAAGGAAGGAAGTTGTGCATGAGATTGGACACATGAAGGGCTTGAAACATTGTTCAAGATCACTTTGCGTAATGAACCGTTCAGTAAGCGTTACCAATATTGATATGAAAACTGATGAGTACTGCAGTAAATGTGAACGTAGACTAGGACTTCAACTTTGAGCAAAGAATTCAAAGCAAAGCCAAGTCAACTGATTCCTGAAATTCTAGCAATCGCACTCGCCGGAACGCTAACGTACGTATTGCGTTCCTCGAATACTCAGATTGAACAAATTACATTGTTCCCAGAAACGGCTGGGGGCGTAACTCTGAACGCGAGTATCTTCGTAGTCTTAATGGCAACCGCTGGAACCGTGATATATCTATTCATTAAGTTCGGCTTCAAACGTATCGTAAGATACCTCATTAACGCCTCACTTCTCGGCCTGCTCGTATTTCTATTCTCTTGGTACGGCTCACTCTACTCCGACTATCTCCCCACGGCCCTGACCTCGAACTATGCGTGGCTTCTCGTCAGTATTGCAGTAACAATTGCATTAGCTTTGGCAATCTTCAAGTCGAAAGGGATCATTCACCTTTGCAGTATCGTGATAATTGGGGGGTTGACCGGGACCTTCTTAGGCGTCTCAATCCCGACCTTGACTGCGATAGCTCTCTTGCTAGGTCTGGCAGGATACGACCTCTTCGCGGTATACAGAGGGCCGATAGGAAGGATAGCGCAAAGCGCAGATTTGGAAGAGTTTACCGGAGCAGTCTTCACCTATGGTGATCTCACGGTGGGAATGGGTGACATGGTATTCTACTCAATGCTCGCAAGCAACTCCATGATGAACTTTGGTCCTCTCCCGTTTTTAGGAGCATCGATCGGGCTAATCATTGGTGCCTTTCTAGGTTTCAAAATGCTCGAGGGAAGAGAGATGTTTCCTGGCCTGCCCTTTGCAATCTTGCTTGGATTGGGTCTGATGTTCGTAGTATCTCAAATAGTAAACCTTATCCATTAACCTGAAACATCAATTGGTCAAAAGTTGATTTAACTAATTCCGGGAAACGTCAAAAGCTATCATAAGAGCACAAATATGCCAAAACGTAGCAACAACGAGGCCAAATAACCACCAATAATAGACAGATCGTTACCAAATGCTTAAGTGCTCTCCCAACCGGAGTTCACGTTCGGGTTAATTCAGTTAAAGGAGGATATTTAGGAAAATGGTCAAGAGATGCCCATCATGCGGCTATAATAATCGTGATGATGCCGGATTCTGCTCAAGTTGCGGGGCGGCAATTACTGTCAGTACGAGCACGTCGACACCAGCCCTAAAACCAGTTCCTTCAGTGCGCGTCGTGACGCCAGTAAGTCCAGGCGGGCCAGTAAGAGTTCCGGCACCCGGCCAATGCTTCTATCACCCCAATCTTCCTGCCGTGTACGTGTGTAATCGATGTGGAAGGTCAATTTGTAGGGATGACTCTAAGAATTACATGGATCTGGTCTTGTGTCCTCAATGCTATCAAGGAATAGTGCCAATGGCGGGACCAGGTTATGCTCCTCAACAACCACAAGCACCATCTTATGCTCCCCCACCAATGCCGGCGCCAGCTTACCCACCACCTATGATGTCGCCTTATCCAGTGTACGGAATACAAACATCATCACCAAGAGCGCTTTGGGGATTCATCCTCTCCATGGTTGCTGGAATCCTCGTGATCCTGAACGCTGCTGCTCTCCTCTCGAACGCATTCTACAGTATGTGGGTACAAATTTTCTTCTGGGTCCCCGTACTCGATAGTTCACTACAGCATGGTCTGGTTTTCGCAATCGGTGCCATTATCGGACTTATACTAGTGATCGGATCAATCCTGATGCTACTGGGGTACGGTACTATTGGAAGCATCGTAGTGTTCCCGCTCGCAGTGCTGAGTTTGATAATCGGCGGCGGATTTGCGGCCGGATTTGTGCTTGGCGTGTTGGGTGGATTACTAGGCATGTTGGGAAAGTAGCGACCTGAATAAGGTCCGCTTTTTTTATTCCCTTACGATTTTGGTGTGCTGATCGTCCTACGTTAGTATTTGAACTAGATTATTCTATCTTTCATCCTAAGTACATTTTCAAACCTGCAGAAGAACATGACTTAGAACTTGGAACCTTGACCAGAGCATTTGTACGAGAACTCGAGAGTAACTTTTAGACTCATCAAGCTCAAATCAGGCCGTAACCGAAAACATGACAGCATGGTGCGAAACTAATCGTAGAATAGGCGACTATTTTATAGCGGCGGTAGCGTCGCACAATGTAACTGGCTAACCTTATGACCACGATCGAATTGATCCATTCTCATGGCTCTGTCCGCTCCTACAAATCTGATCCCGTCCCCGCGGAAATGATTGAGAGAATTGTATCTGCAGCTCAACGTAGCTCGTCGTCATCTAATCTTCAAATGAGGAGCGTCATCGCCGTCACGGATACTCATACACGAAAACGACTGGCCGAATTGTGCGGAAATCAGCAGTCCATCACTGAGGCTCCAGTATTCCTAGCCTGGTGCGCAGACCTCAATCGAATGGACAGGGTTTGCGAGTTGAGGGGCTACAAACAAGTTACCGAGTATGTCGAAAATTTTCTATTGACGACAATAGATGTAGCCATCGCGTCGCAGACAGCCGCCTTGGCTGCCGAATCACTCGGCCTAGGAATCTGCTACATCGGTGCAATACGCAATAATCCTCGAGAAGTGATTGACCTACTGGCACTACCTCGACTTGTCTTTCCAGTCGTGGGAATGACAGTAGGCTGGCCAGCAGCCAAACCGCGCATCCGACCTAGGCTACCAGTCCACGCCGTCCTTCACTGGCAAACCTATCACCGAGACCAAGATCAAGAATTGTACGAGTACGATCGAGAGATGATTCAAACCGGCATCTACAAAGAGCGTCAAGTGCCAGGCAAGTCAAGCGAAACGGAAGACATTGGCTGGTTGGAACACTCAGCACGACGCGTCTCACAACCAACCCGCACAATCTTACGTGCCGTATTGAAGGATCAAGGCTTTGGCCTGAATTAACGCTGAATAAATCTAATACACGGAGTTTGCGTTGATTCTGAGCCCGTTGGCCAGCAGTCATAAGTAATATCTTATGTCACAAATCAACGCTTCGTGTAATCGACACCGTAGGACAAGCCGACCAGCCTATAAAATAAGAGGGTAAAAGGAAAGAGAAAACATGTCTTATGTTAGTGTATGGAAACCCGTATATGATAAAATCATTAACGCCTCGACCGAGAACAAAAGTAAGGAAGTAATTGGACTACTGATCGGCAAACTCGAGGGCGACACACTTGTCGTCAACGATTCTGTTACTGGAGAATTTGCAGGAGAACCACATAGAGTAGTTCTTAACCCAGTGACAATAGCAAAAATTGCTGACGACCTTCTCAAAGGCCGTCTGAAAGGTAACATTGTTGGATGGTACCATTCACATACAGAAGACGGACTGTTCTTCTCACAGACGGATGTTGAAACCCAGAGACGATTTCAACAATTCTCACGCTTAACGTTAGGAATGGTTGTTGATGCAAGGAATGGAGACGTGGGATTCTTCAGAATTGACGATGGCGACAATGCAGTCAGAATTTCCCGAGACCGAATAAGAGTGTACGAAAGAACAGAAACTCCTCAATTGTCGGTATCCCTAATGCTAACAAGAAGAAGATGGCTAACGAAGAAACTCGTACTCGGAGTCGTACTAATAGCACTAGTCATATCCATAGCCTTCTTAGGAAACATGCTCTACAGGACCTCATCACCAATCTTCCCAGTCATAGTACCCAACAACCCCATACTGAATACCGTTGTCGGAACATCGATCCCAATCACCGCGAATGCAACTGGGTTAGCTGACTTGACATTATTCTACGCGTTGGACGGAGGATCGTTCACTCAGGCCTCCATGACTTCGAATAAACCGGGAGTATTTCAATATACGATTCCAGGATCACAGGTCACGTCAAACCTAACCTACTATATGGAAGGAACATCTGGATCATCGATAAAGGTTACAACAAGACCGTACCAAGTTCGAGTCTCTGACTTTTCTCTGCAGTTAGCTAAGCGAATAACCATTTACAGGAACTCAACAAAACCCACTATTACTAAGCTGAACCTGACGTCGATAAACGGGTTCTCCAATAGCGTTACGCTGTCAACGAATGAATTACCAAACAATCTCACCGTCTCCTTCGCTGCAACTCAAAGCATACCAGGGAGCAGCCTCAACGTGAGCATCTCCGCAAACGCGAATACACTTCTCCAAACATTCCCGCTATTCATCTCAGCCTCCTACGCGTCCCCAAATTCACAGACAATCACTCGGACGAGCAGAATCTTAGTAACCGTAACAGATTTCAACATGGACATCAGCCCTTCGACATTGTCGACGGACCCAAATGAGCAGGCCTCATTTGTCGTAAACCTAGCATTGGCGCAGGGATTTACCGCCCCAATAAAACTAACATTCATCAGTCTTCCTGAAGGTGCAAAAATACAACTTGCCCTCTCCACCAACACCGTTCAGCTGACTGGGCTATCGAACAAGTCGTTCAATCTCCAAATAACCGCAACGAAACAGGGCGAGTATATGGTCATTTTAACGGCTGTCGCGATGCTTCAGAATGGAGATTTCATTAGTCATTCACAGATAATTCAACTGACAGTAAGATAGTTTATTCGCGAGTTTTCGATACGGTTTAATGAACCATTACTAATGTTTACGGCATTTCGGTGTCTTCCGTAACCTGTTAAATGTATTGCCCCAGTTTTGTGTCGATTGAATAACGCACACTAAGTTAGGCTGGGCGTGTTGGGTTTACTAACTCTAAAAATCAATTCTGGCTGGTTACCAAAAGGTCCTTTTGGCAGTCAGAAATACGTATGAACCGTCTTCAATGTTTCAATTCATGCTCCAGAGCTCCGTAAGAGAATTGCAGGAGCTGACGATGGCGACATAATAGTGTTCTTCAAAGATTACAATAAGATTCTGGAAGCGAGGCACGATGAAGATTGAGGAATGACTCACCGATGAACGAATAACATCAAGATTGAATTGAATTGCCACGGCTCAGCAGAGAGTTCAACGATCTCTTGGTCGAATCCATAGATGAGACCATAACTAACCTACTTAGCCGAGCTGTGGTTGATGCACTATACGTTCATCTAGAAACAGTTTACTCAATTCCGAAGGATGAGCTCCCTAACAGACTTGACAGTCTACTCACTGCTCTAGAGAAGATTTTCGGTGCAAGTTCGCACACCATAACCAGGGCGATCGCTAGAAAATTCTATCTCAAATTGGGACTCCAGTTCACAAACCATCCGAGCTACACTTTGATCGAATATGTTAACGAGGCGAAGATGAAGCTACGCCCTTCATCCAATTTAGGTTGAGAGAGATGTGTTGAAAATGGTGAAGAGAAAGCAGAAACGCAAACAACCTACGAGACAGCCCACTCACCATATCACCAGTTCTCAGCACACCATGATGAAGACACCATCGCCTGGGCGCGGCTCCATACGCAGTAAGATTGAGGAGCAACTACGAGAAAGTGAAGAGAACTATCGAGCCATTGTGGAGAACTCCCCGAACTTGATTGCGATCGTCCAAGACGGTTCACTGAAATACGTTAACAAAGCTGGAATTGAAAGATCGGGTTACACTTTTGAAGAACTAACTTCTCCCACGTTCAACTTCATAGAGAAGCTGGTGGCGGAGAAATCCTGGGAGCAGGCCAAACAGAATCTTTCCAAGAGGATAAGAAGGAAAGAGATTCAACCATACGAGATCATTCTGAAGATGCGAGATGGCTCAGAACTCCCCGCCATACTCTATAGCGCTAAAATCACCTACCAAGGAAGACCAGCAGACGAGATAATCCTAGTAGACATCACCGACCGCAAGAGAGCTGAGGAGGCTACTTCTCGTTTAGCTGCGATAGTTGAATCTTCAAATGACGCGATCATCAGCACGACATACGATGGGATTATCACCTATTGGAACAAGAGTGCTGAGAGACTCTATGGTTACTCAGTTGATGAAATGAAGGGTAAATCAATATCCATTCTGATTCCACCGGATCGTTCTAACGAATTTACGGAGATATGTG
>CAYWMG010000108.1:0-3543 GCA_964459245.1 uncultured Candidatus Bathyarchaeia archaeon | reverse complement strand
GCACGTCGTTGGGTTGGAGAGATGGACGAGATCGCATCAACTTTCGAACAGCTCGGTTTATCGCCATATTTCCACAAAGGCGCTAGTGAAGTGTTCAGATTCGTAAGTACGACACCTTTTGCACATGAAACTCCTGAGACGTTGAAAACAAATCGAACGTTGGACGAGACCATCTCAGCCTTCGCGAAACACATTCAGAAGCAATAGATGCAAGATTCATCATAACACTTTGATTGCCTACCCTTCCGAGCATCGACATTGCCAGGAGTGCGAGAGAAGGTAAACGTTAATCTGAGGTGTTCGAGAGAGCGGATTTATGCAATCCGCTACTACATGCACGATTTGTAAATGCGAGGCAGAGTCCTGTGAGAATTGTCTGAACCCTATCGAATGTATGTCCGTCCCCTGTTGCTGTTCACCGGCTCATTCCTCTTGGAGGCTCGGCAGGATTCATCTTGGACTTATGGTGGAATATGTTAGTCTGGGATGGATGATTGTTGAGGTTATCGGTTCAATCGGTATCGGTTTGCTCTCGAGCAGCTTTGCTCTAATCGCTTTCGGAAGCGATAGTTTTGTGGAGTTGATTTCTGGGGTAACAGTTCTAATCCATCTGAAGGGTGAATCTGAGGGTTCGAGCAATCTCGGTGAGAGAACTGAGAAACTTGTGAAACTGCTTCTCGTTCTTTTGATTCCAGTAATTGGCTTGAGCGCAATTTATTCATACGTAATAGGGTTGCGACCAGAATCTTCACTCCTCGGAATCGCTATGGCCATGGGGGCAGTGCTAATTATGCCCATCTTGTGGGTTCAGAAGAGAAGGATAGGAAGAGAGACAAACTGCACGCCCCTCTCCGTTGATGCCATAGAATCGGCTACTTGTTTTCTGATGGCTCTCACTCTACTCGGGAGCCTCCTCGTTAATTATCTCTTCAAAATCGGTTGGATCGATTATTTGGCTACAGCCATGATTCTAGCCTTTGTTGGAAGAGAGAGCTTGGAGGCGTTCCGTAAGTAAGGTAACCCACTACCGGATCGACTTGCTATGGTAAGTTTCAGCGTCCATCCGCCGTTAGGTTAACCGTCTTATTTTTCGGGTGAAAAGTTGGGTTACAGACTTAATTGACCGACATTTGAGCCATCTCGGCAAGTCGACAACCAGTATGTTTGCTTTGATTGAATGACTAACCACAGTACTTGGTTTTTTCCCTCTCTTTCACTTGTATTGTTAGCGTGCCTGGGAGAGGGTTTGGAACGGTAACATTCCAGGTTTCGCCGTCTGCGAGTGCAAACTGGTCAAGTTTCTTCCCAGCAACCTCAATCTCGAATAGTTGAGCATTTCCTGATCGATTGCATATCTCTAGAATTGTTTCTCTTTGGGTGACAAAGTTTGAGGAGTTCTGCATCTCTAATCACACAATGATTGGACCGAACCGACACAGATAGGGTGCATTAACGTGTAGACTGAAATATTAGTGCAACCATAGCTTTGAATGCAAAGAGATCTCAACTGATTCTCGTGTCTAAATTTTCTTTATCGCCTGCTTGTGAACGCTCTTGACGGCTCTGCCGGACGGGTCGGCCATCTTGGTGAATTCTCTACTCCATCTGAATGCCGTCGGCGTCGAGCACGCGATTGTCGGGCCGATAGGAACGGTCATTGCAGCCGTTGGTCCGGGGAAGAAACCGTCGAAGATTTGTCTGTAAAAATATTCTTCTTTCGTTGAGGGTGTCTGCATAGGAAATCTGTTCTTAGCATCAGCCATCATTTTGTCCGTGACAGCACTCTCAGCGTGTTTCTTCAAGTAATCTATCCAGCCGTAACCAACGCCGTCGGAGAACTGTTCCTTCTGTCTCCAGAGGATTTCTTTTGGAAGGTAGCCTGTGAATGCTTTTCTCAGTGCATATTTCTCCATCTTGTTCCCAGAGCACATCTTATCCTTCGGGTCGAAGTTCATCGCGAAATCTAAGAATTCCTTGTCCAAAAACGGAACCCTGGTTTCGACGCCCCATGCTGCGGTTGCTTTATTCGCACGTAAACAGTCGTATTTGCTCAGCATGAAAAGCTTCCTAACCGTCTCTTCGTGCAACTCCTTGGCGTTCGGAGCCATGTGGAAGTATAGATAACCGCCAAATACCTCGTCAGCGCCTTCCCCCGACAACACCATCTTTATTCCCATCGATTTTATTTTCCGCGCCATCAGATACATCGGGGTCGCGGCGCGGACTGTCGTGACGTCAAATGTCTCTAGATGATAGATGACATCCTTTATCGCGTCAAACCCTTCCTGGATGGTGAAGATTGTCTCATGGTGCACCGTTCCGATGTAATCCGCAACCCTTCTTGCATACTTCAGATCTGGCGAATTCTTCAACCCGACTGAAAACGAGTGCAAACGCGGCCACCACGCTTCTTCCTTGTCTCCTGACTCAACCCTAGTCTTCCTAAATTTCGAGGCTATGGCTGCTATGAGGGAGGAGTCTAGTCCTCCTGATATGAGAACGCCATAGGGCACATCGGACATCATATGTCTCTTCACGGATTTCTCGAGAGCCTGTTTCAGCTTTCGAAGAGATAATTGCTTCTTAGGGATCGTATCGGCCCATGCTGGTCTGTACCATCTCACGAACTTCTTACCACCCCCTGTCAGGTAATGTCCTGGAGGAAACTCTTCAATTTTTGTGCAGTAGTCAATTAGTGCCTTCATCTCGCTGGCCACGTAAAATGTGCCATTGTCGTCCCAGCCGACGTAGAGTGGTTCTATTCCAATATGGTCCCTTGCGATGAAGTAATCTTCTTTCTTCTTGTCGTAAAGAATGAAGGCAAACATTCCGTTGATCTTGTTTAGAAACTCCGGGCCATATTCGTCATAAAGATAGAGTATCACCTCGCAGTCCGACTTTGTCTGCCACAGATGTTCCTTTTTCAATTCCTTGCGGAGAAGCATGTGATTGTAAATTTCGCCGTTAACAGAAAGAACGTTTCCGCTAATTTTGTCAAATAACGGTTGTGCACCGTGTTCGACATCAACGATAGAAAGTCGCTCATGAATCAAAATTGCCTTATTATCGCTGTAGATACCGCTCCAGTCTGGGCCTCTATGCCTTACTTTTGCGGCCATCTTCAGAGCCTTGTCTCTTGTTTGCTCTACAGGTTCACTTATGTTGAAGATTCCTGCTATTCCGCACATGGTTTTTCCTGACAATCATCGCTGTAGTCTCATTGATTTAAATGGAGCATAATGTTGGTTTGTTCTCAATAATTAGGCATGACTTGGCGAAATTATGGGTAAGTCCGTGCGCAAGGATTTCTTGAAAGGTGTCTAGACAATTTCAATTGGAGGACGGTTTAATGAATGGATTGTGGAATACTGAATGAATCGCAGTGGTACTGAGAGGATCGTGTGTGTGTTCGTTCTACTCATTCTAATTCTCGGACTCTCCGCAAACAGGAGCGTCGGCGCAGATAGTCTTCCCGTGCAGGGAAACATCGTCTTACCCGCCTCGACGGGTAAGTGGGATAGTAACGTTTTGTGGAGGCCTTGC
>CAYWMG010000107.1:0-2026 GCA_964459245.1 uncultured Candidatus Bathyarchaeia archaeon | reverse complement strand
TCATTGCCGATGAACCTACAACAGCGCTAGACGTAATTGTTGAAGCACAGATCTTAAAACAACTCGCTGAACTCAAGTCCAAGTATTCACTCTCACTGATTTTGATTACCCACAATATGGGCATAGTAGCGGAGATGGCTGATAGAGTAGCCGTAATGTATGCCGGTAGGCTTGCGGAGGTCGCTTCCGCTACAGACATCTTCGAAAGTCCAAAACATCCATACACTCAGGCGTTGTTGGAGTCTATCCCAAACATACTGACGAGTGATAGAGCGCTCAAGACGATTCCAGGATCACCGCCAGATCTTACTGATCCTCCCACTGGTTGCCCGTTCCATCCAAGATGCCGTTACGTATTCGACCGATGCAGAAACGAAGTTCCCCAACCAATCATAACTGGGAATGAATCTGAAGCTGAATGTTTCTTACTGGAGGGAGCAAAAACACGCCATTCCTAGAAGTCCATGACTTGAAGAAATTCTTTCCAGTACAGCGGAGCTTAATTGCCCAACTCTTTTCAGGAGCTTCGGCCCAGAACGTTCGTGCAGTAGATGGAGTATCCTTCACAGTTGAAAAGGGCGACGCCTTCGGCCTTGTAGGTGAATCTGGGAGCGGAAAAACAACCACCGGACGCATCACCGCAGGCCTGACAAAGCCCACGCAAGGCCGCGTAACCGTTGGCGGTACCGAAATATTCTCACTCGAAAAGACTGAACTTAGAAAATTCAGAAAAAGAATGCAACTAGTGTATCAAGATCCACTCTCTTCACTCAATCCAAAAATGACCATTGGAGACGCTATAGGAGAACCGCTAAGATATTTGGGAGACGAAACCTCTTCAAAACGCAGGGACAAAGTCACCGAACTACTTGAACACGTAGGATTATCGCCAGCAGACTCATTCTATGACCGTTATCCTCACCAATTGAGCGGAGGACAGAGGCAGAGAGTCGTCATAGCAAGAGCGATCTCGATCGGTCCGGAATATCTTGTGGCAGACGAACCCGTGGCAATGGTTGACGTATCCGTCAGAGCCCAAATCATGGACCTATTGTTAAGCATGCAACGACAATTGAACCTCACAATTCTACTGATTACCCACGATTTAGCCGTCGCCAAGTACATGTGCAATAAAATCGCCGTCATGTATCTAGGAAAAGTCATGGAGTACGGCAAAACCGAAGATCTGTTCAAAAACCCACTCCACCCCTACACGCAAGCCCTTCTGCAAGCTGTGCCAATTCCAGACCCGAAGAAATGATCAGAGAAGAAGATTCACTCAGGAGAAATCCCCAGCCCTCTCAACCCTCCCAAAGGATGCGTATTCCACCCAAGATGTTCGATGGCCGTGGAGAGATGCCCAATTGATGTACCACAACTAGTCGAATATGAAAGTGGACATTTCGTGGCTTGCCATCTATACCCAAGATAGGTCTAATCAACAACATCTTAGGCCTGCCGGGCTGATGCACCTCCCTACAGTCGTCTTTCCTGATACTGATTCTGCGACTAGTTATGTGAGAGGTAGTTTCTTTACGATCGATTTCATGGAATCTAGGAACCTACTGATTTCTTCCAAAGTTAGAGCGCCCATATTTCCAATCCGGAAAAACTTGCTCCCCATAGATCCCATTCCAGCGTAAATTATGAAACCTTCTTCCTTCAGTTTATCGTGCAGGGTCTGATAGGGGAGACCTCTCGGCGTAAGGACCGACGTGATTGAGTTGCACATGGTCTCCCTTGGGATGAACAATCCAAATCCAAGCTCTTCCAAACCGTCCCTAATTGTTCCAGCCAGGTTGGCATATCTCTCACGCCTCTTCTCAATACCCTCCTCCAACAGGAGGTTTAGCGCCTCATCAAGGGCATAGATGATCTGTACCGGTGGTGTGAACGGTGTACCCGCTCTCTCACCTAATCCTTCTTCGTAACGGTAGTGTTGGTAGAGGTCTAGGTAGCTCGTTCTTGGAGGTAGACCCTTGAGTTCCTCCATTCTGTTTCTATTCGCACTTACGAAGGAGCAGCC
>CAYWMG010000106.1:0-1915 GCA_964459245.1 uncultured Candidatus Bathyarchaeia archaeon | reverse complement strand
GTTTCATAATCATGTTTTACTTTATCGGCAGCAGTCATCCTGACTTGCCAAAATTTTTGACAGATCAATTGACCCCCTTTGGGCTCATTAATACGTCAGCCGCGATTAGGCAACTGATCATTCTGGGAGCATACTTCTTGGTCTTTAATACTGCTAGACAGAACAGGTTGAAACGATTTGTGGGCAGTCTCACTCTTCCGATGCGGCAGACCGTCACCAGGTGAGACATCCCTGCTTAGCCTAGGCCTAGTTTAAGGAGTTCTTTGAGCATTACAAATGATTGTTTGCCGAGCTTGAGTTTGGATTTTCCAGAGACACGGTCTTTGAACGTGATCGGTATCTCAGTGATCGTGAATCCGCTTCGATAGGCTTTAACTATGAACTCCAAGAAGAATGAGTTTCCAGCCGATTCAGTACTAACGTTCTCGACGACTCTTCGACGCATAGCTCGGAAGGATGTTGTGAAATCGTGAGCTGGGACACGCAGGATCACTCGTGCGAGAATATTTCCTGTCCTGCTTGCTAGACTCTTCTTTAGAGTCTCGAAAGATTTCACTTCGTAGCTTCCGTCGCGTATGTATCTTGAAGCCAGCACTAAATCGTAGCCCTCAGTGATCTTAGCGATGAATCGTGGAATATCATTTGGATCGTGCGAGAAGTCAGTATCCATGCCCACTATGATCTCACCCATGGCGTGTTTGTATCCTTCCGCATGAGCTGAGCCGGGACCCAACTTTCGAGGGCGCGAATAGAGCTTGACATTTCCAAACTGCATTCCCAACTCTCGAACCACGTTCCCAGTCCCGTCCGGAGAGTTGTCATCCACGACAACGATCTCTCCATCAATCTTTTCCGTCTGAAAGATGCCTTCAAGGATTGGGATCAGCTTAGCGATGTTCTCTGACTCGTTGTAGGTCCCTAAAACGATTGAAATCATCATGGTTATTGTCATCCGGTAATACTAACACAATCGTCATTAAGCTTCTGACGAGTTAACCAAATTGAGAGTAAAAAAGGAATAAAGACTTGTCAACGTGACGTTCTAATTTAACGTACTGAATGTTGAAGCCTAGTTTTGGCTTGGAGTCGGGTCGCGTTAAGGTCGCTAGCAATCAAATTCGTAGTGCTAGTCGTGTTAGTGAGCGTCAGCAACGTGTATGCCATCACTACTACCACGGTCACACCTAACCAGGTTACGCAGGGCGCTTCGTTCCAAGTATCAGGAACCGGATATACTCCCAACCTAAAGGGTACTGTGCAGGTACTAGATAATGCATGCAATTACAAAAACATCATTATGAGCCAGAGCGTTTCTGGAGATAGTTCGGGTAACGTTGGACCCATAACCTTCTCTAGCAGCAACCTTGCTGTTGGTTCACATTGCGCCACGATAAACCTTCAATCCACAGGTGCAACCAGTTTTAGGGAAAGTGCCAGCGGGTGTTTCACAATTATCCCGACAGCAAACACAACGCTCAGCACAATCATTAACGCGCAGATATCGAAAACCACAACGAGCAGTCAAGAAACTGATTTTCTTTCAAACCCCTCTATCACTGGCGGAATCATACCGATCGTAGCAATCATAATCCTGGCAGTCACCATGTTGAGAAAACGTTTCTCGAAGACGAAATCGTTTAGGGTGCGGCTTCTGAGAATATGCCGCTAAGCCTCAGAAGTTGACGTAAGTTTGAGGCACTTGACGCAATATACCTAAAAAAATAATTTTACGACAATATACTCAACGTTAACAGTAAATAATATATAGAGTATTGGTAATATATGGCCTGCGTGAAATGTTATGAGAAAAAGTTATGGTTTCCTGCTCTCGTGCCTCTTCCTAATCTCCCTGAGCGTTCTCCCTAATGCTCATGCTCAGGCTTCGATGATGAGTCCTACGACTAGCATCTCGATT
>CAYWMG010000105.1:0-2108 GCA_964459245.1 uncultured Candidatus Bathyarchaeia archaeon | reverse complement strand
CCGGCCACGAAATATTCGCGAAGGATCATATTCGTTCAGTTCACAGAAAGTTGGTGAAAGACTCATTACGAGACGAGGTAACCCTAATTGCCAGCGGAGGAATAACGCTGGCAGAACACGTTCCTAAAGCAATTATCTGCGGAGCAGACCTTGTGGGACTAGATACCACGATTCTAGTTGCCCTTCAAAATGAATTTCTATGCGAATGCTCGACTCCGAAGGAAGGGAGAATAAAACCTGAGAAGTTCGACCCAGACTGGGGAGAACAGAGACTCGTAAACTTGCTCGCTTCTTGGCATGACCAACTCATCGAAATACTCAGCGCAATGGGAATGCGCGACGTACGAAGACTCAGAGGTGACGTGGGTCGTGCAATGTTCAAAGAGGATTTAGAAAAGGAGGCTTTTTCCGATATCCAACATGGAACGTGACCTGATCGTAGCGAAGCACGCAAAACGAATCCATCGCGGACTTGAACTCTTGCCGAGTCTGAGATACGGGATTCCAGGGGCACTGGGAAATAAGAGATGGACAGCAGAACTCATTCTCGCAACGTATCAACAGGCCACGACGGCCAACTTGCCTACGGGTATAGAGTACAAGGTTGGAAAATCAGGAGGAGGCTTCGATCGCCTCGACTTCAAAACTATTGGTGACGGTAAATCAGGAATAGAAGACAGTTACGACCTGTCGATAAGTTTGAACCGCCGCTCGTTCGGCCCTCGAATCAATATTCCAATACCGGTTTATGGTGCGGGAATGTCTTTTGGCTCAATCAGTCTGAACTTCATGTTAGCGAGGGCGATTGCTGCAAGGCGTCTAGGGACGTTCACTTGCACGGGCGAAGGAGGTTACCCACCGGAGTTAATGGAATACAAGGACTGCGTCATAACACAGGTGGCCACGGGGATGTTCGGAGTCCGAGAAGAGACGATTCAAGCCGCTCGAATTGTGGAGTTCAAGTACGCTCAGGGTGCAAAGCCTGGATTAGGAGGGCACCTCCTAGCCGACAAGGTAACCTCGGAAGTCGCCAACATGCGAGAATCAACCCCCTTCACGGGCCTCTACTCCCCATTTCCATTTCACAGCGTCTATTCGGTGGAAGATCATAAGAAGCATGTTGACTGGATGCGCATAATCAACCCGAACTGCCTAGTCTCGGTGAAGGTATCTACTCCCGTGGACGTAGACATGGTAGCCATTGGAAGCTACTACGCGAATGCAAACATCATACACATAGACGGAGGATACGGAGGGACAGGCGCAGCTCCCGAGATTGCTAAGAAGAACATCGCGATGCCAATTGAGTACGCGATTCCAAAGGTGCACCGTTATCTAGTTGAGGAAGGAGTAAGGGACGATGTCACCTTGATGGCCAGTGGAGGCATCAGAACGGCATACGATGTGGCGAAGGCGTTCGCGTTAGGCGCCGACGGATGTGTGATAGGCACCGCTGAGGCTGTGGCAGTCGGCTGCACGCACTGCGGTAACTGCGAGCGCGGAAGAGGTTGCCAAGTTGGAATCACGACAACAGACCCCGAACTTGGCCTTCTCATCGACCCCGAATGGGGTGCACAGCGAATCATCAACATGTATACATCATGGTCAAGACAATGGAAACAAATTCTCAGCAGCCTCAATCTACATTCAATCAGAGAACTCAGGGGAAGAACAGATCTGCTGGTGTACAAATGAGAAACATGAATTCCGCACTTCGAATCATTCAATCGAGAAACAATCTGATTCAGGGAATGAACATCGACCGGAAGATAGAAGCTGAGGGAGGGTGCGGCGTAATCGGCGTCGCTTGCTCCGAGCCAATTCCCGGAAGACATTTTCTCACCGCACTATTACAGATGAAAAATCGTGGAAACGGGAAGGGAGGCGGAATAGCGGCTCTGGGTCTCTCTCCAGAACATCTTGGAGTTACCCGCGAGATTCTAAGGGAAGATTACTTGAATCAAATTGCGTACCTTGATCCGTCGGCGAGAAAAGAAGTGGAGGACACGTTCATCTTCCCATTTCTGAGAGTTGATTCAGCAGAATGGGTTGAAACGATTGCCGATTACAGAAACATCAAAGGGCTACAGGTGAAACCGCCAGAGGTG
>CAYWMG010000104.1:0-2615 GCA_964459245.1 uncultured Candidatus Bathyarchaeia archaeon | reverse complement strand
GACCTGAAGACTTTCGCGAAGTACCTTCCGGTTAAGGTCCTTGCGGTTTATGGCGGAGCGCCAATTTACAGTCAAATGGAGGCGCTTCAAAACACTATTCACATTGTAGTGGGTACGCCTGGCAGGATTATTGACCACATTAGACGAGGCACATTAATTCTCAATGGAGTAAAATTTGTCGTCCTCGACGAAGCCGACCGAATGTTGGACATGGGATTCCGAGATGATATGGAGTTCATTCTCAACCGCACGCCTGAGCATAGGCAGACTGCCATGTTCTCGGCTACACTTCCGGATGAGATACTCGGGTTAGCATCTCGACACATGTATGCGCCTGAGAAGATCTTCGTAAGCAAGGACGAGATCGCTGTTGAGGAGATTGACCAACTCTACCACGTGGTTGACCCTGAACGTAAGTTTCAGGCACTCTGCTCTATCATGAGCCAGCAATCCGTCTCCCGCGCTCTCATTTTCTGTTCCACAAAAATAGGCGCTGACAGGCTCGTTGATCGTTTGAGTAGAACCCGAAGAGATGTCGCGGTTATCCATGGTGATTTAACTCAGTCTCAACGTGAGAGAGCGTTAGCCGACTTCAGAAGAGGAAGAATCAGGTTCCTGGTGGCTACGGATGTTGCATCAAGAGGTCTAGATATAGACGCAGTGTCTCACGTCGTGAACTATGATGTTCCAAGTGATCCATTGCTTTACTTTCATAGGATTGGTAGAACCGGCCGAGCCGGAGCATCTGGAATAGCAGTGACGTTAGTTTCCCGCCGCGAGATGGCTGATTTGAGGCGGATTCAAGGCATGTCTAAAATTCGAATGAGAGAGTGGGGAAACATCTCTCACGCTTTCGAGATCCACGCTCCGACAAACTTGCAATAAAAAACTAACCTTGAATAAGTAGCGCGAACATTAGGATATGAGAGTGAGCGAAAACGGGCAGAAAGTTCGGTAACCGAAACAGAAACGTACGGGCTGAAATGAAGAGTTTGGAGTGTGCACGGTGCCATCGGCTAATCAGATTAGACGAGTACCAGGCACACCTTCCCACCTGTCAAGGTGAGAAGCCGATAGAAAGTCCTCAAAATACACAGTAGATCACCTGAGATATTCCGTCTTTCCTTGCTCAGAATCAAGGAAGGTTTTCAGAGAAATCAGATCAGGAATGTTTTCAAAATCGCCTCTTACGGTGACCACGAGAGCTGCGGTTGCGGTTGCAGCCTTCAAGCTTTCCGCCAACTTCCAACCGCGTAGGTGAGTTGCGAGGAAAGTTGCAGCAAACGCATCGCCTGCTCCTGTAGGATCCTCTACAATCGTCGGAATCACTGACTGCGCTGCAACCTCACCGTTGGAGCTGGCGAAGGACCCCTTATCTCCGAGCTTCACTACAACAGTTCGCACTCCACGATCATGAAGCATCTTGGCAATTGATTTCGGATCTTCAATGTTGAAAATGATCTTTGCGTCGGAAGGACTCGTGAAGATTATGTCAGCACTTTCGCATAGAGGCCGTAGGACTCTGCGCGCGTGATCATTGGTCCACAATTTGCGTCGGACGTTCGTGTCAAACGAGATCTTTACCTTATGTTCTTTCGCTCTCTGGAATGCGTGGGTCGTTGCTTGTTTAGCGGTTTCGCTCAGTGCGGGCGTGATTCCGGTGACGTGGAAAATTTTTGCTGATTGAACATAGTCAATGTTGACATCTTGTGGGTTGAGTTTGCTTCCCGCCGAACCGTGTCTATAGTAGAAGATTTCACTCTTGTTTGGAATTGGATAGCCTCGTTGGACGAAGAATATGCCAGTTGGTGCTTCTTTGTCGATGGTGACGTTAGATGTGTCTACGTTTTCTGATCTTAACGTTGAGAGTAGAAATCTGCCAAATTCGTCGTCGCCCACGCGTGTGATGATTCCTGACGGTATGCCTAGTCTCGAGGCGCCGATTGCCACGTTGCCTTCGGCGCCCGCGGCATGTTTCTCAAATAGGTTCACATGCCTAACTGGCCCGCGTGTAACTGCATTTAACTCAACCAGTACCTCTCCCATTGTTACAATTTCTGGCAAGACTGAATCATTTGTTACTCTTTAACGGGATTGCGCAGGGTTCCGATTCCTTCAATCTCAACTTCGATTATGTCTCCGTGCTTGAGGAAGACCGGTGGTTTTCGAGTGAAACCTACGCCTGCGGGTGTTCCCGTCATAATAACTGTTCCAGGTAGGAGGGTCATGCATCTTGAAAGGTAACTTACCAGTTGGCGCGTGTTGAAGATGAGATCTCTCGTGTTGGAGTCTTGCATCACTTTGCCGTTCAATTTTGACCGAATGTTGCAGTCGTTGCCGTCAAGTTCAGTCTCGATCCAAGGGCCCAGCGGCGCAAAAGTATCAAAGGATTTACCTCTAGCCCATTGAACGTCGAGACGTAATTGACAATCCCTTGCGCTCACATCGTTTCCGCATGTGTAGCCTAAAACATGTTTGTGGGCTTCATCTTCTGAAATGTTCCGGCCTTCTTTACCGATTACGATAACTAGTTCGGCTTCATAATCAACCTCGGATGGAGCCATCTTCGGCAGTTCTATCGGCTGTTCAGGATCCGCTAACGACGTTGTGGATTT
>CAYWMG010000103.1:0-7781 GCA_964459245.1 uncultured Candidatus Bathyarchaeia archaeon | reverse complement strand
AAGTCATAGGACTATTCACAGAATATCAGGCATTTTATTGCGTAATAAGTTAGGGGAGCTAAGTCGCCAAGAGAGATTAATACATACATATGGGAGCTGGAGAACTTGCTGGACGCAAATGCAACAGTTCCAAGAGGTCGGGTAGTCCGATTAATCGTAATGCTTGGAACCAGTACTGTCTGTTCATTCAGAGGACGCGGGTAAATTAACAAACTAAAATTCGTTCCAATAAATGCACTGAACACAATAAACAATAGTACTACGGAAACAGGATGTGCTGTGTGCATCGGATTCTCTCCAAAGAATCTCAGTTGCATAGTGTGTAATCGAATGCAATATCATAAGGGAGTGCGTGTTACTCGTGCGCGAACAATTAGAGCATGCGAGAGCATGCATTTAGAACCTTCAATTAGAACGTTAAAGGTTAGTTTGATTCATTTCTCTTTTCCACGGCCTGGTACCATCTCAATAGGAATTCGTCATTTGTGATTTCTTTTGTTTCTTCTCGATGTTTCGTACGTGCGTGAAAAAGTTTCAAAATTAATAGCGAGAGAAGCATAGCGGTGATCGGTATGCCAAGAACAATTACGAGTGAAGGCAGTACAATCATTCTGATGCTTATTGATTGTTTATCTGTGAGTACCGTCTCACCAGTAACTTCTAGTGTCCAGTCGCGTGAGATGGTGAATGGATAGGATGCGTGTGGCAGTTGCTTGAATATCGTAGAGCCGCTCTGTACCTGCATCTTTTCCGGTCGTCCGTTGGGGAGAGTGATTGTTATGCTGCCTCCGTTGAGTGGGGAGCCGAAAAAGTAATCTGTTATCTTGAACGTCATGTTGCAGAGTTCAAGCGATATTCTTGCTAAACCGTTTGGCGATGAAGTAAACTGTTGGTTTCCCGTAACGCTGTCAACATTTAATATATTGGCAGTGAGCACGCGGTATCTGCCTTTCAGGAACCAGTACGAGGAGTTGGATTTCAGATTGGTAAGCGTCACGGTCGTACCATTTGGAGCCTTCAGAGTGAGGCTATCAATTTTGCTTTGCGGCACGGATGTGTTATCGCTGTCGTAAAACGTTAACCGCATCGATTCTAAGGTGAGCCAAGCAGCCGTAATATTCAATGGTCGGATAACTCTGAAGCGGGCCGGGTTTGTTGGTCCGGTCAAGCCGCCTAACCACGTATTGAACACGTACCTAGTGCCATTTGAAGTGTCCACTATCGGTGGCAAGGAAACGGTGGCTTCAAAATCTTCATCATACCATCCGGAACCCTGAGGTCTAGCGTGTTGGCTTGAGACTGAGATTAGGTACTGTTGTTTGTAAGCTGCTGCCAATGTTGCGTTAGCTGGGACTAAGATCGTTTTGGTGTTCGATGTTGACCCGTCGTTCCAAGATTGGAATTGTGCTCTGACACCTGTTTGAATGTCTACGGTTAACGGGAGGTTGATTTGAAAAGTTGTGTTGCTGAATTCTGACATGATCGTAACCTGTCCGGTTGTTCGGTCGATTGTGTATGTTTGATTATTAACTAGGACGTTTATGTCGAGTCGAGGGATCACTATCAGGGTGAGTACTGATCCTGGTTGTGCTGGTTCTCCCGTAACGTTTCCAAGAGCAACGTCGTCTGGCATTGAAGGCAAGATTTCACCTTTAATAGACCCAATACCAGGGGCATATTCATCAACCGGCTTGGTCATGACTACTGCTGATGCGGTATGCGGCGTTTGGAGCAGTATGATTATTTGAACAAGAAAGAGTACCATGACGATTAACTGTTTCAGATAGTTCCGGTAAATCAAATTGTCAACCGCTGTTGATTGTTATGGCAAAAGCTACGAAACATGGTCTGTAAGTTTCATGTCTGTCCTAATGTTGCGAGCACACTCTGTACTCAAGCTCAGAATGAAAACGTGCAACTTCAGTGTAAGAGTATATGTGTCGCAAAAAATGCGTAAGGTGATGTGAGGGAGAGCTGCCGGCTCTACCCTCGTGGGCTCGTCCTTGAGACGTTGCCACCTCAAAAGACGCTCGAGCAGTATACGCTTTTACGCATTGAATGAACTTATGTAACGCTCAATGTTTCAAACAATATGCAGTAACCTGTCGTTCATTAAATTTCATCGCGAAGGTTGCTCGATCTATTGTTACATTCTTCGGCGAAAGGGAAAGAGTTCAAAAGAAAGTGGTAGCGACTTTTTCTTGGGTTCGTCTGCTTGAGGCGGGTAGCGTATAGCGTACTGTGTGTGCTATTCGTTGCTTTCACAGTAGTATTGGTGCATTTACCGCTTAAGGCTGAGACGCATTCACAATCTCATCAATATTCTTTTCAGGTTGGAGTATGGGGCGACAACGCTTCAAGAGGCAATACTGGCGTAGGCGCTGAGATTCGTACTCGTACCGGTTTAATTCATCACCAGTTTTCTGCGGAGGCTTTCTGGGTGGGAGATAACCTTGAAGATGAGGGGTTTGTGCAATTTGGTTATGTTCTGCAACCTGCTGGCAATTACTGTGCGTATGGTGTGGTTTCGAATGGTTACCCTGATTGTGTTGGGGGTTTAGTGCCATTGAGAGGAACCGAGGCAACATGGTTCTGGGAATATTTTCCTAATCGCAACATTATCGATACCTACTACGCCGGGCTAGGGCCTTCTGGTTCTGCGGGATTGAATGGCACATGGCATCAATACGTCATCCTGCCCAATTCTATGGATGGTTGGGACTTCATGCTTGATGGCCGAAAGGTCTCCACCACCTCTGTTCATTCTTGGGCTGTCTCCATAGACCCAGTGTATGTTGTTGCAGAAGAAGTGACCTCCTTCGTGGTCAGTATCAATTCGAAGCCATTCGAGTTTCGAAACCTTACATACCTTAAACAAGGCGGATGGCATCAAGTGGCCGAATTCACGGCCCTGGAAGGTTGTGGGGTAACTAACCCGACCTGCAGCGTACCTATTTCCTTCGATGTTTCCGTAAAAGCACTCACCTATTTGCGGGCACTGGAGCGCAACGACTGACGTCTGACAGGCCATCTCTATGAAGTTCTGCGATCAATGTTCAAACATTAGGTCACATGCAATTCCACTCTTTTACTAATCCTCGTTATTCGGGGTTGCGTTACTCAGCGAGGCGCATGGGTTATTACGGCAAAGATTGCTCCCATAACAAAGTCGCCTACGGTTATGGTAAGTAGTAAGCCGATGAGGGCGAACAGTAGCATCGGCAAAGCTGGGGTTGCCCAAACCATGGCATAAGGGTCTGCCTTCAGCGAGGATAGCAGTTGCGTAACCTCTTGTTCTCGATCTGAACAGGCATTGAAAGAGAGTTTGAATCTTCGACCACTTGATCCTAAAGAATCAGCAATTTCAATTGGGTATAGAAAATTATTCTCTCGCAGTTTTTCCTGGTCGACTCTGAAGCCAATCAGAGTCGCCATTAACTTTTTGTACCAACTTTCCTGATCAAATCCTTGGAACATCTTCCCTCCCTCGCGTATGTATGATCTCGCGTTCCTCATTGCTATCCAGATGGAGGTCACCGCTGACAAGACAAAGCTAGAGATAAGAACGGTGATCGGAAAGAAAGGTAGAACATAGCCTATCAAGGGCCTGAGGGTAGAGGGATTGAGGGGAAGAGTGGCGGCGAGGCAGATGAAGGCTTTCGAATCTGCTCCTCCGATGAATCCTAGAAAGAACAGTGACAAGGCAATAATGCATGTTAATGTGATTGAGAGCAGCGTGAGTTGAGAAGGTTTCAGCAAAAACCGAACCGAAGTCAGAATTGCGCCGGTCAAGCCGTAGAAGACCCACAGTCGATCCTTTACTTCGCGTGATCTGAAGTCAGCAACCGCTGCAACTGAAAAAACTAATACTGATAATGAAAGCGCGACGAGGTCAATTAATTGAGTAGTTTCTGCCAGTAACATGTTGGTTCGCACATTTCTATTGGTAACCTTCGATCGTGTTCAGAGTCTGATTTTTAACTTGCAGCTTACCGTCAGCTATGATTGAAGGGCTTTGGGGTGGTCATCATAATCTTGAGGGATGTGAATCCAATCTGACGTTCCTTGTCAACTCGGGTTGATGGGAAGCCTGATTATAAATACCGACCCCTTGTCTTTCTCACTTCTGATCTGTAATTGTCCTTTGTGAGCCTCTATGAATCGCTTGGCAATAATCAGCCCAAGACTAACGGAGGCATCTACAGAACTTTCCGAATCGAAGATTTTGTTCATGTTACCGCCCCATTGACCAACTCCAGTATTTGCAATCACAATCTCAAGCATGTTCTCATTAACTGAATCCCTTATTGACAGCAGTCCTCCGGTCGGCATTTCACAAATTGCTGCATCGATTACTCCAGTCAACGAACGAATGATCATCGGACTATCTATCATCGCGTTTTCAGTTCCACACTCCACCTGCACTTTAACGCTGCTAGGAATAACTACGTCTTCGATTGCTGCTTGAATGGTCTTTTCGATCTTTGATTTTCGAAGTATTGGATTGATATAATTGTGGTTTCTGGGGAGAGAGAAATATCTGTTCATTCTCTCGGTTTGTTCACAGAAGCTGCGGACTAGGTTATCAATTCTTACTGCGTCTATCGGTCCCATTCTACTCTTCGCGAGATATAGGTTGTCCAGCAGAATTTTGATAGAATTGTAATAACTTCCCCCCACGGCAGACAATGTCTCAATCATCACGGCCACTCGTTCACGTTCTGCTATTGCGCGCCCACCGACGGAACAGAACTGGCCGACTCTATGACAACTAGGGCTTGATCTCTCTTTGGTAATGCTGGTCGCGGTGAATTGCCGAGGAACAAATTTGATGAGCCTTTCTGGAGGCCGTTCAGCTTCGTTGCTTATGGCTTCCACCACATCGCATCTTAGTGTGCGCGCGTCAAAATCTATCTCGTACGGACACCATGTCTTAACATGCTTCACGTTGCTAGCCTTTCGAACACGTAGCCTGCTATCCGATACGCCTTCTTGGAGGGCAAGTTCAAGAACAATATCGGCGATGCCAGCAAAAGTGGATAGAGTCGTTTCGCGAAATCCTCGTCTATTCAACGTTGTGAGTAGACCTGCTCTGATGCAACGAGTTCTTCCTACCAATGTCTTGAAGAATTCCGTGGAACATCGTACCCCCACTTTCTGGACGAGTGAAGTCAGATCGTCTAAGATGACCAGAAGGTTACTGTCAACCCCAATTTCCGAAATTGCCGTAGACGTAACTACCCCTAGTTGAGGGAGATTGCTCGGATCAGCACTGTACCGTTCCTTGCTGTCGATCGCTATTTGACTCGAATAACAGTCAATGAATTGCACCTGTCGTAACCAGTCATCCTCGGTCATCCATAAAGAGGCAAGCATATTTCTTAGCTCATCAACGGAACGTGAAAGCGAAAGCCACAAGACCTTCGCTTCTCGACTCCTCATAAGATGCTCGCGCACTACGGCTTCTCGAAGGAAATCGCTCCCGCTTCCAGGATCAGCAGCAATTAGGAGAGCACACAGATTGGGTACCCCGTCGGGAATAAGTAAATCCACAGCCTGTATGCCAAATCTTCGAAGGTTCCTATCATTAGGGGGCGCCATCTTGCTTAGGCGATCTACGTAGTTATTGATTGGGAGTACCTCTAACTTCGACACACCTCCCTATGCTACTGGAAAAGTGTCTATTCCGTTAATCATCTTAAATATCGTCGTATATGTCAATGTTACACACACCTTGGACTAATAGTTTTGAATAATAAACAAAATCATGCTTGGAGGATCGTTACGTGATCTATATTAACAGTACTTTATTATTGAAGAGTTTGCATCACTCAAAATTTACCTCGCAGTAAGTTTGCTGAAAAAAGTTCATTGTCTGCACAATTGTTCAATACATTTCATAATAGGCACGAGTTGTGATTTTTGGTTCTAAGGGACTAGGAACGAGAGTGTACAGGTGTAGCCATGGACAAAGCCTCACGACGCGTGCTGGATATTCACGAGTCCATCAGTGAGATTTGTGGGCGTGCCCTCTATACACACGATCACTCCATTTTGGAGGAGCTATGTCAAATCTTAGTCGAACGCAGAATCTACTCCGGCGTCTCAGTCGGCTTTGTTGACATAGAACGTATTAAAATCAAGACAGTCGCACATTGTGGGCTTGAAGGACTTCCAATTGAATGTGAGGTGTCCAATATGCCCGGCCTCCAACAGGGTAACTATTACGTTTGCAATAATCTCTCGTCATCATCGAACTCATCACGCTGGCTAGTTGAGGTTGCTAAACATGGATATAGTTCATTGGCGATCTTTCCAATCAAGACGGCTAAGGAACTCTTAGCAGCACTCACTCTCTACTCGCGGGAATGCAACACCTTTGAGCCTGAGGAAGTAGATGCCATGCAGAAATTGGCCACAATCATCTGCAACGTGCTTGTATACTTGAGACTCGACGCACGGAAGAAGCACGCGGAGATGGAACTCCAACGGAGTGAAGCGATCTATTCCAGAATAAGTACAAAAATGTTTGAACTATTATGCGAAATTGACGGGAATGGCAAGTTAAGTTTCGTGAGTAACCGGAGTAATCCCATTTTCGGATTAACCACTGAAGATCTGTTAGGTAGAAGGTTTCTCGATTTCATACATCCAGACGACACTGCTGCTTTACAGAATACGCTTGAAGCAGCTTTACGTTCGCGCTCGATTGAGACTGGAGAGTTGCGGTTTCAATGCTCAAACGGGAAATACGTTTGGGTGGAACTTGCATGCGATGCTCTTAATGATCCCAGTAATGCAACCTCCCGCTTTCTCATCGTCTGCCGTGACATTACTGAAAAGAAGCGCTCACTCGAGAGGCTTCAGAAGTATACCCACGATCTTGAGAAACGAGTTGAGGACCGAACAGAAAAGATTAGGGTACTGAATGAAACAATTACTGGAAGACTAGTGCAGAAAATTGAGCAAATCAATAATATTTCTGAGATTAGAGGCCGTCTGGAAAAACAGCCTGGGGTTGATATGAATTTCGACATGATTATGGACAGAGTCATCCATGACTTAGGGATGGACGCTGGCGGAATCTTCATAGCCAATTTACCAGAAAGGATTGTTGAAGTAAAAAGCCTCAGGCCCATCACAGGATCATTATCTAACAGATCTGCCAAATCGAACTTTCCTTTGGATCATTCTTTTGTCGAATTTGAAAGCCTCCATAAGAATCGGGCTATTTCAAGAATTGTCGGAGACGAGCCTTGCATACTAGAAACGGAAAGTGTGCACTGTGCTCCAATATTATTTTCTGAAAAAGTGTACGGAGTATTAGCGTTGGGTAGCAAGAGACGCGAAATACTAGATGAAAGTGATCTATCTGTTCTAAAGCTTTACTCTGGTCTGATAACTACTGTTCTCGAAAGGAAAACACTGACTGTTGAACCAACGAAAGAGTTGGTTGGGCTTAAGAAAGGAAAACACAGCCTAGATTTTGGGAGCAGCTACCTCGTCGCTGACAATGTGGAGTTAGCGTACGAACTCTTCCTGGACTCTGTCTTGACGGGCATTGAGGGATTGTGTATCACTCGAACTATGCCACGAAAGATACGAGAGGAATATGGGTTTAAGCGAACTCCGATTGTTTGGTTAACTGACGAAAGCATCGAGGAGGAGAAGACTATTCAAAGCCTTCAAGATCTATCCATCCTAATCAGTAACTACGTTCAGAAGGCAACGAAACCAGTGATTCTAATTGATGGAATGGAGTACCTAATATCTCACAAAGG
>CAYWMG010000102.1:0-24468 GCA_964459245.1 uncultured Candidatus Bathyarchaeia archaeon | reverse complement strand
ACTGTGAATACTGAACAGGCTCCTCCCTGAATAATACTGCCTCCCGACGGGCTTGAAAGAGTACACGTAGTATCCGTAGACAGGAAGTAGGTCCCCTCAAAAGTAACATGCGTACCAGTAGGACCCTTCGTAGGAATCACATTAATCACCGGACCACTCGTAACGTTGAAGATAGCCTGAGCAAAGTCGCCGGCGCTGGGGCTGCATCCGTTGTTCCCTGAGCAGCCTGTGACTTCTATAACATATTGACCCCGCGGAACATTACCAACGATAAAACTGCCATGCGTCGCATTTGTTCCAGACGTTATGGAACAGGCAGCATTTGTTATGATGCCGGAACTTAGGCTTGAGATTGTACAGGATTGATCAGTCGGCAAGAACCCTGAACCAGTTACTGTGACATCAGTTCCAATTGGACCTTTTGTTGGGCTGAGAGTTATGGTCGCACCGCTTGTAACAGTAAATTCTTGCTGTGCCCAGTCCCCGTTGCTGGGAGTACATCCGTTATTGCCAGTGCAAGCCGTTACCTCAATGATGTAATTACCCGGTGTGACGCTACCTACAATGAAAGTTCCGTTACCAGTCCCGCTGACGCTGCCACCGCCGCCGCTGCCGGAGGGGCTAACCACACAACTAGAGGCTGTGACAATACCGCTTGGTTGGCCGCCTGGCTGGAAACCTGCTACTGAACAACTTGTGTCATAGAGTGGAACATTCGTTATCGTGAATCTGACCTCTTGTCCTGGGCTGCCGCTGGCAGTGTTCGATACGTCACCTTTGAGAACAAGTGTAAAACCGACAACCGTGAAGGAGAATTGAGCCGTATCACTTGCTGTACCTGAACCAGAACCAGAAGCACCACCAGAACCAACAACCGTCATAGTATACGTTCCCACCGCTACATACTGAGCAACTGTGAAAGTAACAGTTCCCGCGCCAGCACTCAACGTGCAGGAGTATGAATTACTGCCCAATGGTGTGCCTGATATTGTGCAACCCGTGTCGGAGACAACAAAGCCGCTAAGCGTAACTGAAATTAGAGTACCTGGACGCGCGCTAGTCGGGGATGGTGTAGCCACCGGAGCCGCTTTGACATTCACAATCGCCATCTCCGTTGAGACGAATAACGCCATTAGAACCACTAGTAACGTGGCAGCGAGTCTAATGCGGCGGAGAGCACTCAAATCCAAGCACACATCTCTGAGGATGATTGAGTAAGCCGTGTTTGACGATATTTAACGAATCTTGACTGAATGCGGCAAACTATTGACAAATACATAGCAAAATTTGCAGGATCTTGTTTCATTCCCGATAGTCGGTCAAAATTCAGGGTTCCCAAACCAAAACTACGTTTCCGAGCAGAGAGACCACGCTAGTAGATGTTTAAATGTTGCTATGTGCAACGCAACTACAATATGTTTGAAGGCGGTTGTAGAAGGGGGTTCTTCGTGCGATAAGAACAATTCATTCATAGCTCGTCTGAAGAGCAAGTTTGTGTGGCTTCATGAGCGCCCAAAGTTCAGTAATATCTTTGCTGTCCGACTTCGGTTTGGTTGATCCTTTTGTTGGCGAGCTGAAGGCGGTTATCATCTCAATATGCCCAATGGCTAGAATTATTGACATTAGTCATGAGGTGGATAGGTTCAATATTAGAATGGGTGCATTCCTGCTGGCGGAAGCTTCTCCAGCCTTTCAGGAAGGTGCGATTCATGTTGCCGTGGTGGATCCGGGGGTGGGGAGCAGTCGACGCGCGATCGTTGTTAAAACACGCCGAGCCGCTTACGTTGGACCAGATAATGGTTTGCTGCTGCCGGCTGCGTTGGCTGAAGGGATTCTTCGGGTCTTTGAGATAACGAATAGATCTATGATGCGACGTGAGGTTTCATTGACGTTTCATGGTCGAGATATCTTTGCCCCAGTGGCCGCGCATTTAGCATGTGGACAGCTCCCTGAAGAGTGCGGCCCAGAAGTCACTGATTATGTCAAGTCGCCGTACGGTAATGCTGTTTTTGAGAGAAAGGCTGTAATCTGTGAGATTCTTCATGTTGACAGGTTTGGTAACATTGTGACCAATCTATCACAGAACTCATTATCCCAACATAATATAACTCTGGCCGAAAAACTCATTCTATCCGTCGGAAACCGGAGGTTTTCGACGCGGGTCGTAGGAACCTTCTCCGACTTGCGCGAGGGAGAAGTTGGGGCACTTTTTGGCAGTCATGGATTTTTGGAAGTTGCTGCGCGTGAGAAGAGTGCTGCGGAGAAACTTCGAGTTAATCCCGGAATTCCTGTTCGTATCCGCTTATCAGACTAACGAAAATTGTTATTGTGCGTATGTTAAGGTTAGAAGCGGTAGTCTCTTTCGTGCTTCTGGTTTCTAGGTTTATCGCTTAACGCTAGTTCACGCAGTCGCTCGTCTCCAAAGATGCTTTTGATATAAACGGAAGTGCTTTGCGGAACAAGCTTCTCCCAACCAGAGCCTTTGACCATTCGTTCGCGAATTTCGGTTGCTGAAAACTGTTCGCGATCGTAAAATGGGATCGGTTCAATCCGAAATCCAGCTTCTTTGAAGAGGCGTGAAGTTACAGGTTCATTGGAGAATACGATCTCGAAACGAGGCGTTTGAGATACTAGGTTCGGAACCCAGAGATCATGGATTCGCAAATCACGTATTGGTATGAGATAGTACTTTGATGGGTCAATATTGGCTTCATCCATTGCGAGCCGTATCATTGTAACCCGTTCACCCGCAGTGAAGGGATTATGAAGTGTATGACTGAATTGGGCGCTACCGATAGCAATGATCACTTCAGGAGTCTTGCTCAAAATATACCTAAGGCAATTTAAGTGACCAAGATGAAGAGGTTGGAATCTTCCAATGTACAGTCCGCGAACTATATTCTGGTTCAAATTATAGAACCTTCAATCTGGAGACCATAAACAATCTATATTGATTTGGCTACCCTGAAACTTGACGCCCTCACGTTTCAGCAAATCACGTTTCACGTACGCGCCTTCTGATGGTTTTCTGCCTGGCGTACCATAATTTCCAACATGTAGAGTGGAAGGAACCACCCTATGACATGGTATTGCTAGCGGAAGTGGATTCGTCGCAACAGCAGTGCCTACGGCTCGTGACAATTTTCTTGAACCCAACCTCCTAGCGATGGCACCATAAGTAGTCACTTTTCCCCTAGGAATTCTACAGAGTTGAACGTACACTCTCCTTCTGAAGTTGGAGATACTTGATAGATCCAACGAGTCGAAATCCACTTGACCACTTCCACAGTACATAACGTAAAGCTCATGCAGTTTTCGCTTTGCCATGGAATCATCTCCTAAAGAACAGTCAACGCGAACTGCCTCCTTTACAACTTTTTCAGCTGCTTTTCTACTTCTATCCGAGAATGCGCATGCTACTAAAAGGCCCCTTTCGTTTACAGCTACAGTAAACCATACTCGATTCCTAGTCCCAGAAGAAACATGAATCACAATCCGTCAAAGCCTCGAGTCATCGTATGCTATATACGCTAGATAAAGCCTGAGTTGCGGCCTAAATCTTCCGGCGTCTCTCCAGAAAGACGGTTTGAAAACTGGTTACCTGCCTAATTGAAAGCAGCTGCTAGCGCAATGAAGCCAGACGCCACAACAAGCAGTAGGCTCATCCAATACGCAACACTCCATCCAGGACCGGACGATAAATTCCCCATAATCCGTTTCTTCCTAGCTATCACCCCAACCATTACTCCCGGCCCAAGAAGGACGAACACGAACAAAACCATCATGTCAATTGCTAGACGGAAGAGATCCGGAAATATCATGGGAACAATAAGAGCTGGAAGAGATTCAATCAAATAAATCCAAAAGAACCTCTGTCTACCCCAACCTATTGCTTCAGCCACTCCCCACGCGCTGCCAAGAGAGATCACAACGAGCGCAATGAACGAGGCTGCTATCAAGCCTATTCCAAAAACGTATGGAGCATAGGATCCGGCAAGAAAAGACAACGCCTGCGAAAGCTGCCTAGGTGAACTCGTTTCGATCAAATTGCCGTTCAAACCAATCGTGGCCAGCAATATCACAACCATTCCAACCTCACTCGCTATGGCACCTATCAGGGTCTCCAGTCGCGAACTCCATAGACTCTTAACCCGCTTCTCAGCCGTAGCTGAAACTTGATAGAAGAGCATGAAGGGCATCACTACAGCCCCCGAAGTTGCCGCTAACAAGTAAAGAAAGTCTGGCTTCCAACTCCAGAAGAAGAACATGTACTCACGCACGGGAGGCAACCCCCTGAGAAATAATGAGCCCCCATACGAAACGATGAGAACAATAGAGAAAACAACCAGGAACCTTTCCACGGTCGTGTACCCTCTCTTCCAAACAATAGCGAGGTAAATCACGTAGATCACGGGCAGGGAGAGAATCGGTGCAACTCCTAGAAGTTGAAAACCTATAGCGATTCCCGTAAATTCAGCAACATAACTCAGAACGTCAGTACACGCCATAGGAACACTAGTCAGCAACGCAACTCGCCGAGAATAATTTTCTCGAATAATCTCACCCAACCCCTTACCTGTTGCGACCCCGATTCTTCCAGCCGCCTCCTGAACCAAAAACAATGGTAAAGTCAAAAGGAGTAGAAACCAGACGAGCGAGTAGCCGTACACAGCTCCGTCCGCGGCCGCAGTCAATATGCTTGCAGCATCAACATCCGCGATCATAACAACCCAAGCAGGACCGAATGAATGAACGAATGTTCCCAACCTGCCCGACACAGAGATATCTCGCGACGTCATGTCTTGTTTCAGTCCTGTAATCAGTCGCTTACGGATTCTACAATTTGAACTATTAGACCCACGATCAGTGCTGGGCCTCCTCCGAGGAGGCGTGAATGCTTTAAAACACGTCTAGCAGAAAGAAAATGTTTTTTTACCGTTACCATAGCGCAATTCTAGAGGTTATAGCAGAGCAGAAGCTCAACTCATCATAACTTTCATAGTAATTGGATCTTTCTTCAGCAAATCTCCTACGTATCTAGATGACTACCATCCAAGACCATTAAGAGTAAACCTACGGCCACGATCAGTTTCATATGTCTCTCAGGCTCTTTAAACAGTCTAGCAGTAAAGATCACGGTGACTTTGTTGCAGTCCCTAGACTGGATTCGGAAACGTACTGGGTTAGATCCAGCTGGGAATATTGAATCACTTACCTTCGTGACAACAGCGTCGTCGACTATCTGCATGCAATGCCGAGGAAGTCGCATGCTCTGCGGCAAAACATACTGCCCCATCTTATCGAAATCCGAGTTGCTGCTGAAGCATCTTCCGAACCTGAACTCGGATCACGTAGATGGTTCGAGCCCACCCGGTGCTTTCGTCGGACATTTTGGATATCCAAGAGTCTACCTGGGTCCATTAATTCCGCCAACCAAGGGCGATACAACGCTTCTTGACACTCCAGAACGATGGCTTGGAAAAGACATTCAAACCATTATGGACTATCGGTTCAGCCTGATTCGAGGAAAGTCGCTTTTGGATGTACATGAAGCAGTTGATCCAACAAAATATCTTCTGGATCTCCATGACCTAGCCCTCTCCTCTCGTTCAGTTGATACAGATGCTCAATTTAGCAAGAAACCACGAATGGCAATTACGCTGAGCGAGGAGACACAACCTTTCGGCCCATCAGCTCTCATCAAGAATTTGATAATCTCACCGAGCACTGGTGAACGGAAACTTGAGTCAGTATACTACGATACTGACCAACGGGCAGTGGACGCGATGGCTGAACTTTACCAGAATAATATTCAAATTTCCCGAATTCAACGGATTCTGAGCCTTGGAATGCTTGGAGTTCAGAAGCAGAGAAAGATTGTTCCGACTCGTTGGAGTATTACTGCAGTGGATGATATCCTTTCGAAACGATTGCTCACTTCGGTTAAACAGTTTCCGCCGATTGACAAGTTTCAAGTCTATTTGTATAATTATCTTGATAATGTCTACGCTGCAATATTATCGCCTCGTAACTGGGAGTTTGAATGGATCGAGGCATGGTTTCCCGGAACCGCCTGGAATGAAAACGGTGTAGTTCCCGCTTTGATGGGAGATTATGAGCCTTACGATGGAAGAACGACCTATGCTTCTGTTGGTGGTTGCTACTATTCCTGTAGACTCGCTGCTGCTGAAGCACTTCAAAGACAGCAGAAACAAGCCGCAGTCCTAGTACTCAGGGAAATCAGGCCTGGGTACGTTCTGCCGGTCGGGGTATGGAATGTTAGGGAAAGTGTACGTGCATCGCTAAATAGTACCCCGCAAATATTCGATAGCTTCTCCGACGCGTTCCTATTTGCTTGCAGAAAACTCTCAATACGCCCAGAGATATGGAGAGAAAACAGCGTTATGATTCGTAACGAGATGTTCCAACGAAGATTAACACAATACTTCACGAACTGATGCAAAGAATCTGGGTGCTTTTGTTTTGATTGAAGTCGCAGGAGACAAGCTCGAGGGGGGAGGTCAAATCATTAGAACTGGCATCGCTCTAGCAGCTCTTGCTAGTGTGGATGTTCGAATTACAAAGATTAGAGATAAGCGTCCGAATCCGGGGCTGCAACCTCAACATGTAACTGCAGTAGAAGCCATTGCGAAGGTGAGTGACGCCCAAACGGAGGGAGTAACGCAGGGATCACGAGAACTCGTCTTTAGACCACGCGGACGCATTGGAGGAAGATTCCGATTCGATGTGGGAACGGCCGGAAGCATTCCATTGATTCTTCAAGCATTGATGCCGTGCCTCGCCTTTGCCCCTGATCCTGTTGAATTAGAGCTCGTTGGCGGAACAGATGTAAAGTGGAGTCCATCGATTGATTACGTCAGACTTGCAATTCTACCTACACTTCGGTTGATGGGCTATCAAGCAAACCTGCTGGTCAACCGTCGCGGTCATTATCCGAGAGGGGGCGGCAGGGTCACCTTCAAGATTGTTCCTCCGAAAATGTTGCATGCAATTCAGATAACGAAACGTGATGAACAGAAATCCATCGAGGGAGTAAGCCATTGCGTGAAGCTGCCAAGTCACGTAGCCCAACGACAGGCGGAGGCAGCTAGGAACAGGCTCAACAAATACGATTACGAAGTAAAGATAGCGATTGAGGCACACTCTCCAAACCAAGATCAGAACGCAAGTCCGGGTAGCGGGATTACGTTGGTGACAAGGTTCATGAATGGATCCGTTCTCGGTGCAGACAGTGTGGGAGAGAGAGGTAAACCAGCGGAGAAAGTTGGTGAAGACTGCGCCGGGAAGTTGCTTGAAGAACTCAAATCAAATAGTTCGTTCGATAGACACTTGGGAGATGTTCTCATTCCATTCCTGGCCGTCGCCGAGGGACGATCAGAAATTTCCGTTTCTCAAATGACTACACACACCCTAACAAACATAGATGTTGCAGAGCAGATTCTTAATGTCAAGTTTCAAACCACTGGCGTGGTTGGAGAGTTTGGGACCATAGTTGTCGAAGGCATAGGCTTGAAAAACTGAACAGGAGTTTAAGCAAGAACATAATCCGAAAATCAACAATGTTCAAAAGTGAGGATGGAAAAAATTATAATCGCGATCATCAAGGACCTGATGATCATACTACTCGGAGTGTTCTTTGCTTATCTTTACGGATTCATAGAACATGGATACATTCCGCCCGCTGAACATCTTCGACTCATATTCTTCCACCATTTCGCAAAGTATCATTTGATCATGTTCGCCTTGTTCTCTGCGCTACCGCTGGTCGTATTGAGTTTGCAACCTGACAAGCAGGGGTTATTCCTCAGCCTAGGCCTCTGGTTTTATCTACCATTAGGCGAAGACATAGCATGGTATCATTTTGCAGGAACTTGGCCAACTCCAGAGGACTGGACTTCGTGGGGAGGTGGCTATTACGTTAGGAAACGTTGGTTGCCAAAATGGTACATTACGAATGGCACACTGTCAATTACTTTCTATGCAATCGCACTAGTTGCATCTGGTCTTCTCTAAGAGAATGGCGTTGTGACAAACAGAAAATTACAACATATAAGAGATGTTCTAGCGTGTTACCTTACGACTCTTCCAAATTATCTTGCCGTTTGATAGACTGTGAATTTCTAAAATTCTATGAAATGGGATGACCGTCTCTTCACTCTCAGAATTTTCTGAAATCGTGAGGTAAGATTTTCCCAATTTTTTAATGTGAGAGCTCAATACCTTCACTACATCTTCCGGAGCACCTCGATGCCGGTAAGTAATCAGATAATCTTCTGCTTGCGCAGCCGGATCCCAACGCAATTTGTTTAGGACGTTCTTTAGTGGGTGAACCACGACTCTTCAGCTTGTGACGGGGTTTCAAACTTTACTCTTGAACTACCTAACCGACATACCGCTATTAAGGTGATATATCGGGTGTTCCACCGCCGTATGTCTTCTGCACCAAGAGGCCCCCCGTCGCATCATACTTCAGGAGGAACACGTACGGGCCCTGAGTGTTCGGGTTCAGAAAACCTTGAGGGTTTTGGGCTATGCCAAAACTGTACGTATAGCCGGTTACGTATATGTTGCCTCCAGGGTCAGCGGCTATACCATAACCATAGTCACCTCTCTTGCCTCCCCAAATCCTTTGCAATAACAGATTCCCCGACTGATCATACTTTAGAACGAGAACACTAGCGACTCCAGGGGTTATACTCGAACTGTAAGTGTAACCCGTTACGTACACGTTACCCCCGCTATCCATAGTAAGACCTGAACCGTAATCGTTCAATTTACCTCCCCAAGTCTTCTGGAATAGTAGATTGCCTAACCAATCGTACTTTAACAGCAGAACACTCGCGACTCCCTGAGTCACACCCGCGCTGAAAGTGTATCCAGTGATGTACACGTTGCCTGCAGAATCAACAATAATTCCGGAAGCGTAATCATTCTGGACGCCTCTCCAAGTTTTCTGAAGCAAGAGATTTCCTGAAGGATCATACTTTAACAGAAAGATCTGCTGAGTAAAATTATTCGTGACTCCAGTTACGTATATGTTACCTGAACCGTCTACTGCGATTCCATTACCATAATTATTCTGGGCTCCTCCCCAAGTTTTTGAAAATTGAAATTCGCCTGCCGCATCATACTTTAACAGAAAGACATCAACCTGCCCCGAACCATAACTATCAGAGTATCCAGTGACGTATACATTCTCTAACGCATCAACAGTAACTGCCCGGCCAACATCATTGCCCGTTCCTCCCCACGCCACCTCGTACACAAAGTTACATGATGAATCAAACTTCTGCAGAAATACGTGGAAACGCTGTCCATCAAAACTTTGAGTGCCTCCAGTCACGTAAATGTTATCTGAAGCATCAAAAGCAACGCCGTAACCAAAAGTATCCAACACAGTAGTTTGTGGTCCAATAGTTTTCATGCAAAGTAGCTTGCCCGAAGGATCATACTTCAGTAGAAGAGCCATAGCTTGGCCTCTGCCAAACTGGGCAGTACTCCCGACTATGAGAATATCGCCCCCCGTATCAACAGTGATTGCAGAATTCATCATTCGCCCATTGGTTAGAAACTGATCTGCTTGGACAAATGTTATTGGGACAGCAAGAAAACTCAGGACCAGAATGAGGATTACAACTGGCACAATCTTCAAAGGCTTGTGAGTTGAACGAGTGGCGTTTATCATTCCAGTCACTCCCACTTGACGATGAAGATCGAATTATCTGACTTTAAGCGTTTATGCGGGAGGGTACGCATTGTGACATGGTTGTGTCTAGATCACTCAGGCACCTCAGCCGGAAATTCGTGCGATCTGTCATCTACGCCTTAAGAATTGAGGTAAGAGAAAAACTGACCCACTTCTACTCAGCTGAGGTGAGTAGTTTCTGATGAATCACCCAAGTGGTGTTGATGACTCGTTTCTCAGTCGGTCATATGACTTAGCCCGCAGATGGAACATGTGTAGAAACGTCTATCTCGGAAGTATCAGGCTAGGCTACTATCGTTTAGAAACGCGAGTAACATCTTGCTGTTTCAAAACGTTCTTTGTTTCTCGTCTCTGGTTTATCCCCTTACGATTAGTTCGTCTTACTCGGCAGGGTGAGGTTTCAATTCATTTTTGGAATTTTGAATAGCAGTGGCAGAGTCATCTCGAGTAGAATGAGTATACGAGAGAATAATCCTGATGTAGACTTTTTGGCATGCACTACCTAGATATTTATGTGGCTTAATGGAAGCTCGGAATTTTAGGCTGTGAAATGCTCCTCCCACAATGTGGCCCTAGAAAACTGAGACTAGGTTTCTGATTTCCAATACCTTATTAATGCCACTATAACGGGACATGCTCTTACCGAGGATTTCACATTGTCTGAATATTATCTGCCGGGCGCAACGACAATTGGAGTGGTATGCAAGGATGGCGTTATCCTGGCAGCAGAACGCCGGGTCAATTATGGCTACTTTGTAATGAGCAAGACCGGAAAAAAGGTTTTCAAAATCACGGAGAAAATTGGAGCTGCATGTGCGGGAATCGTAGCTGATATGCAAATTCTCACGCGTGAAGTTGCTGCCAATTTGAATATCTACTCTTTCGAACGTGAACAGAGCGTAAACGTTCGCACTGCCGCGAAATTCATGGGCAGTGTATTATTTGAGAGACGATACTTTCCATATTTGGCGCAAACCATCGTTGGCGGAATGGATGAATATGGCCCTAAGCTGTTCGTGCTCGATCCGCTTGGTTCAGTCATAGAAGATAAGTTCACATCTGTTGGATCAGGATCTGAGATAGCGATGGGTCTGCTTGAAAGTGACTTTAAAGAGAGCATGTCAATCGACGACGCAAAGAGCCTTGTGCGTAAGGCAATAAAGGCCGCTTCGGCTAGAGATATTGGAAGTGGAGAAGGAATTGACATGCTAGTAATAAGGGAGACCGGCATTAGCGAAGAACACGAACCAATACCAAAGTAAAACAGTTACCTTCTCAATTCTAACGATAGTTTCTGAGCGAGTACTGATGCTCACAAAAAGTGACATGCAACAGATTCAAACTGAACTATTATCCTACGATAAGGCGAGAGAACGATTACAGGTTCTAACGAGGAACGTCACTCGACTTTGCGGAAGGAGTATGATCCAGATACATCGAGGCGAACTTGAACAAGCAAGCAAGACACTGATCGAAGCTAAACATGGTCTAGATGAGATTGAGAAACTCCTCAACAACCATGCGGAATTACCACAATTTGGTCAAGTACTGGTTGCTTTTCAAGAATATGCAGAAGGCATCCTCCTCCTACATATGAAAAGCAAGGGGCAACTCGCGTCACTGCATGAGGTGGGCACAACCAGTACAGCATACTTGCTAGGAATGCTTGATTTCGTTGGCGAGATGCGAAGAATGATTCTTGACTCATTACGACTTGGGAAAGCTGATGAGGCTCAGGTTCTTCTGTCAAAAATGGAAAAGATATACGAAGACCTTTTCTCCCTAGACCGCACATCAACCCTGCCCAACTTTAGAAGAAAACTAGACGCTGCCAGAAGAATTCTTGAAACAACCCGAGGCGATGTGACTTCAGACCTAAGGCGAGTCTCATTAGAGAAAGCCCTTTACAGTTTAGAACGAAAATTAAATCTAAAGACCAGAACGAAACGCGGTTAGCTTGAAGATCAGAGTTCGTGCAAGAATAACACTACTGAAGTCTTACTGGGAACAAAAGTGGAATGTTCTCTTTGATAGGAGGACTCACAGCTTGCCGCAGCGATCAAGATACCCGAAAGTAACAAAACGATCAACTTCAATATACAACATAAGATCTCCCTCGAAGATGCTATTAGAATCGTCAAACACTATCTCACGGAGAACGACCAGTTAGCTTGGCTGAGGGATGGGGTGAACAAGCAGAAATGGCTACCGAAGAGATCAAACCCAGCCTTCTCATAACTCTGTACAAATTGATCGAAGTTGGCGCCTATCCTGACGAAGTCATATTCACAACATCAGACCTAGCGAAACTTCTCGGAGCATCACAACAAACTGCTTCTAGGCATCTAATTGAATTAGAGAAAGTCGGCCTCATCCGCCGAGTAAGACTTGGTCGTCGCGAATCCATCAAAATTACGAACAGTGGAGTTAAACACCTGAATAAGATGTTTTTGAATCTCAAGCGAGCATTTGAGATGAAGAGAACAGAAACAATCTTCGAAGGAACACTCTTCTCCGGCCTCGGCGAAGGAGCCTACTACGTAAGCCAGGATGGGTACAGACGCCAGTTTGTTTCGAAATTAGGTTTTGAGCCTTACCCGGGAACATTCAACCTTCGAGTACGAAAAGAGGATCAGGAGGAAGTGAGGCTGCTTGAAGCTTCTCCGTTCACACTGATAGAGGGATTCGCAAACGGCGGTCGAAGCTTTGGACCTGCAAAATGTTTCCCAAGCAAGGTGGCGGACAAAGAAGATGGCGCACTCATATTTCCAGTTAGAACTCACTACTCAGGCGACGTTGTAGAGATAATAGCACCCAAATTCCTGAGAGAGCAGCTTAACGTGAAAGATGGTGACTCAATAAAGGTAAGAGCGTTTACCTCAACGCTTCAGAAAGCCTCTGCCTGACCGAAGTAGAACTTAGAAATTTTTCATTTTCAAATCTTGAAAGTTTAACGATGCGGATTTTTAACTTACGCATCGTAATGATCTCTCGGACGCTTCGTTCAAGATTCTCCTGATCGTATCCGAAGGCGACTATGTCCGGCTGGACTTCCATCAAAACCTCCTCGTATCCCATTCCAACGTCCTCATACCCTAGGATTGCCTTGTCAACAGGTTTGAGTCCCTCCACAAGTTTTCGCCTGTCCTCTTCAGGGAATATTGGCTTTCGGCTCTTCAACATCTCGACCGTGACATCTGATGCGACTACAGCGACTAACACGTCCCCGAACGATTTTGCTTCTGTCAACGCCACTAGATGCCCAATGTGTAGAACATCGTATACTCCACCAGCCAATACGACCTTAATCTGTGCTCGGCCTGATTTGGAGAGTGAAAACCGATCGCCTTGCGCGGTTATGTATCCTTGCTTTAATGCCTCATCCAATTCCGCGTTATCCACTAGCGTGGAGATTTCATCTCTTGTAAATGGCCCGCGCCGAAGGCCCGTCAAGTAGGCGGTTTTGATGACTGACTTTGCTCCGTGAAGTGTTGCCATCTTCTTCCACCTTACTACAATGCTTGCATGGCTCCTTAATGTAAAGACATTACTCCAACGGTTTAGTGAGTTCAAGATATACTAAAGCATCAAGCAGACCTTCTGCATAGGCGATCGAAACCAGAGAGGTTGTTGGTTTTTGATTCTCTAGGTAATGTTTTGCATCCTTTACGTACCGTTGTATTGCATCGGAAACTTTCATGATGCTTGAAGATCTCGCTACACAATCCGTAGTCAAGATTCGATTCTTCTTAAGAGCACTATCGAAGGACCGTATGTATCTTTGAGCACGTTCAGCGGGATCCTCCGTAAGAGTCATGAACTCACTAGCTCCTTCGGTGCACGACAAATGAGTCGTAAAGCTTCTGCTTCGACGAAATGCAATTTTCCAGGAAATATTAAAACGTACGGCGGTCCGCCAAAGTCTGCACGCATCACTTCTGACAATCTACCTGCCAATACTTGCATATCTTCTGATTCAAGTCGAGCTACCCCAACTACCAGAGTATTTCCAGTTATGTGAGCTTTCATGGTTTCTGAAGTCGACCACAATAGCTTGAGTGCGGTAGGAATGGATACAAATTGATGATTCTCCACATCTATCTCCAATAGTACTAGTGAATGAAGGCCAATGGCAGAGTTCTCTGAAATAAATTGAATCACACTTTTTGGAAAATCACCTTCATACAATACTGGAATGGTAGTTGTTCGACCAAACTTGTAGGACTGCAACCCAGTAGCGCCGACAACTGCAGATACAACTGAGGAGGCGTGCACTAATCTCGAGCTGATTCCGGCTCTTAGAGCACGCAGTCGCAAATCCACATGAGTAGTTGCAACGAGCGGATCACCTGGTACTAGGAATCCAACTCGTCCAGTCTTGGCCTTAGAGAGAACCATCTCTTCCGCTTCCTCCTCAACCTGCCGGCGTGAAAGCACCTGAACCTTCTGTCCTACCAAGTTCTCCAACCCCGAAAGTTTGAAGCCAGGCATTCGGCTCGTGTAGAATTCAGCAAATAGATAATCACAACCTTTCGCCTCCATCAGACCCCTCAGGGATAAGCCATACTCGTCCTGCAAACCCAGCCCGATAAAGACCAGTTCACCCAAGCATCATCACTATGACTTTCAGTGAATGGCAATGGATGCATTAAATGTGAGTTTGGGTAAGCGGAATGAGCATTCTTGTTCTCACTGAACATAAGCGTCTCGTCGTCTCCCCGTTTCGAAAGAATACTTTAATTCCACTGGGCGGGCTTGACGCAATTAGCGGGTCCGTAGCTCAGCCAGGCATCTAAAGTGCCCTGAAGAGGTAGAGCGGCGGACAGATCATAGGCCGAAGCTCTTAACCTGACGAGGGAGACCCGAAGGTCGAGAGCCCCCAAATGGGCCGACTAGGTTCAAATCCCTCCGGACCCGCCACAAATGTTTGACGTGTCACGTGACAGTTGGTTTGTTCGGCTTGCTGTCTGGAAGACTTTTGAGGTTCGAAGAGCATTCGATTCTGCAATTGCGCTGTTGGCAGGAGTTTTCTTGGCGCCAATCGCCACTGCAAAGAAGAATAAACAGTACTTAACCTGCCAAAGCGCAATTTTACAGGTAATCCACAAACCTATCCACAATACGCAGAACAACCGAATCGCAAACTGTCCCAAGCCACAAATGCAGTTTACCTCCAAATTCCGCTTGATTTCAAGCATCTGGAACTTTCGCCGATCTGCGCATCTCGTTTGCGTGTCATTTACGCTTGGTTTGTGGCCGGTTTGCGAGAGTTTTGCGCCTCTTTTGTGCAGTATTTGTGGACGGTCTGCTAGAAAGTATGGATAGGGGCGGAATTGGAGGGTTGTCTAGACTGTAGAGGCAGCTAAGACGCATTTGCATGATCCATCCTGACCTCGTAGATGGATTGAGCTACTACATGAAATGTTAGCGGATTACTGGTTCGTAGTAACGTTCAAGTGTGAGGTTTGAACTTTCTAAATCATTGAATTAGTATGATCGTTGATATCAAAGTGAAAAAAGTTCCAAGCTATACAGTTGCAGCTCTAATCCACTATGGACCTCACGGTCCGAACATGTTCCGTACTGAGTTTGATTACTTGGTAAGATGGGCGAAGAAGAACAAAGTGCGAACTGGGAAATGGATGATGCGATGGCTTGACGAGCCCGGGAATAAGCCTGCCAAGAAGGTTCGTTCTGAAGCATGCTTAGAGATTAAAGGAAGAGCAAAAATGGAAGGCAAGGTGAAAATTAAGAAATTCCCCAAACACGCCGTCGTCAGCGTCATATTTGACCCGGCCAAAGTCTCTCCACGTTTAGTATATTCAGGAATCTACGGATGGTTAAGATATAGTGACTATCAAGCTACAGATAGCCCTCCCAGAGAGGTATACGCAGGAAACCCATGGACGAATTCCCGCGCATGGGCAAACGCTGAAGTGCAAGTCCCCGTCAAAAAGAGATAACTCGAAAAAAACTTTTGAACGCTTCAAGTATCAAGTTCCGTTCGTTTGTCAGTTGCGGTAAGGAATGGCGAAGCTAAAGTCTGTACACGTCGTCTACGCTGACTGGTGCCCGCATTGTGTACCAACAGCCGTAGACCCCGTTAAGAATAGGGCTGTACAGATTGGTATTCCTTGTATCCTCTACCATGTTGATGATCCAGAAGCTTGCAGAAAAGCAGATGATCTAGTGAAACGATATGGTGACTGGAGTGAGGACTACCTTATACCGCAGATCTTTCTAGAATACGAAGACGGGAAAATAAGACATGTCTTCACAGGATACTCGGAAGACATTCAATTAACCAGAACTGGATTGGAAAATTTGCTGAAAAGTGATCTGTTTAAAGTGAACTAAACCGACCGGTTATGAGATAGCTTTCCCGCATTGAGGACAAAACGTATTCTTGTCTGAAAATGGTTGACAATAGAAGGAACCGCACTTGGTACACTGAAATAATGTCGTACGATGCGGATCATCAGTCTTCGTTCTACGATATCTCTGTGTCCAGTATGCTTCCCTCAAGACTCGGCCAGGTGGCTCATTCGTAATTCCTAAATCCCATGTGTATCGCGTTGCAACTCTTATGTCCTCATCAGTTACTTCAACAATCCCCCGAAGCAGCGACGATAGAAATTTCCTGAACGCATGCAGGTTCAATTCATTTCCATAGAGCACTATTCTCGAAACGTAGCCAGATGGGCAAACGTAGGAACCAATGATCATTCCCTTCTGAAATGGAAGAAACTTTAACGCGTACTGATCTTGACAATGACCATAGCATTTGGAACGACCGTGTATCTTCGCGGTAACTAATTTATCCAAATCCGTTGAGGTCATCAGTCAGCGAACTTTGATCTAGAAAACTATCCAAGATAAGGTTGATGTTCAATAGGGCGTTGAAAGTTCTATGCTCAAGCATTGACCGTTATTCGGCATATCTCAATCGTCTTCAAACAGCAAATAACCAGTGTCGTACATTGAAATGATGGTTGATCGAATCCCGCTCGACTCCGGGCGGTTGTTTTATGATATTTCTCTGGATTGAGAGCTAAAATTCCCAGTTTGTGCCCCATTCGCATTTTTTCGTCGAAATTTTCGCCAATCAATCAATACTACAGCGATTCCGGCAACTATCCCTAGAATATTTATGATGTCTTTAACGTATGGTACCCCTAACACTTCCAAGAATGAGAATGCACGCAAGGAGGCGAAAATCAACAGTAGATACGATACTCCTCTCGCAAGAGCAAATCCGCCGAGGATGGGCAATATCTCTGTTCGAGTAATGCCGGACGCGATGAAGAGAATGTTGGAAGGTAGCGGTCCTATAGAATAGATGAAGCTGCCAATGAATAATCCAAATTTTCGTTTTTCAAAGAGGCTCCTGAAACTCTTCAAATTTTCCTCGTACTTGTTTGGTACGTACCTGCCCAACAGTCGCGAATAGTAGTACATGACCAATCGTCCGCCTGCAGAACCTACTACACCAAGGAATACCACGATGGGAGTGTTGAGAAGTGGATGGTCTATCTGGTAGAGGCTGAGTACCATCCATGTGGGAGGAGCGAAGGCAGGAACGACGTTCGCTAAAAAAGCTAGCAATATTACTTCAACATAGTTCATTAGGTGGCCGGTCATGATGTCAAGCTCACTCAATCTTCTCCAATTAGGTCATCCGATAAGGCGAGTTAACGTGGTTAGCGAAGTACACTAGTGTGGATTCGATAGCCTTTAGGTCTTCCGAATGAGCAGCTAGTCACAATCTCTTTGAAAGGCATCACAAACATTGCAAACAAGTAGGCTCAATTTGTGGTTGAATTCTGAGATAAACGCGCTTAAACTCCCTTGTTGGAGAGCGATCGCGGCATTGCACTCGGTTTTGCGCCACATTTGTGCTAGGTTTGTGACGATTGTGAGTTCTAATTGTGCCATGAGACATTTTAGACCAAACGGGTTTTCAGAACGGCTGATGCACTCGGAGCTGTCGATCTCAAGAAAAGCGGCGAAAATTACTTACATGAATATTGACATGCTCCGAGAACTGATTTAATCCTAGTCCTAACACCCATTCATCAGAAGTCTGATCAGTTAGGATGAGTTCGATGAAGCGGCTTAAGGTAGATCGAGGGAGGATGCTCCTATTCTACAGCGCGCTCCTTGTTACGATTGCCTTGACCTTCACGTATGGTGCTGGTCCAGCCGTATTTTCTGATCAAGTAGATCAGTACGTAGTCTCATCCACAACAACAAGCGTTACTGGAACCACTTCCCTTACTCTAAGTGTGTATTCTACAATCACCAGTCTAACATCAATTTCAACAATTTCTACAACCCTTACTCAACCCTTTACCTACGTTTGGAATTATACGTACTTGATATCCACTTCCGATACATTATCGATTCATGTTACTATACAATTTTCCACTTCAGTCATAACCGTTACGAGAACAACTACAACGTCCACGTCTGCGACCACCACAACGACGCATGTGAACATTATGTCAACATCGAATTTCATCGAATACTCAACCATTACGTCAACTACCACTGGTTTCACGACTACAACAGATACTCCACAAATGATTTCGAGCTCGACAACTACAACTTACACCTCCAGGTGACGACAAAGCGACCTAGGGGAATGCACCTCAAATTTCACACATTCTAAGATAGATGTTTCTGGATACTTAGAAAAACCAACATATACGAAATAGATACCGTATTGAGGTTTGTTTCTTGACTCAAACCGGACGAGACTTTCACAATGGCGCCAAATTCTATCGACTCTCTGACTTAAAAGAAGAATGGTTGAATCCAAAGTTTTCGAGGAGGATTATCGCTGGGAGAAATGAGATGGTTGGCTACATCGTTCTATTGAAGGGCTCTGTCATTCCTCCTCACAAGCATTTTAGTGAGCAGATCTCGATCATTCTAAAGGGTGCGCTAAAATTTACGATAAACGGAGAAGATACAGTTGTCAAGGAGAGGGAGGTTTTGGTAATTCCTTCAAACGTGCAGCATGCTGCAGTTGCAATTAAGGATACGATAAGTCTTGACTGTTTCAGTCCTCCTCGAGAGGATTGGCTGACAGGCAAAGACAACTACCTGCGTGACAATGTCAGGTAAGCCGAAAACCGAGTCTTCTAGAACACGAGTAGTTTGCCCTGTCTTGTAGAATGTCAATTCATCGACATTACAAATTGTATAGATCAAAAATATGGTATGAACGTCGTTAACCTCGCGGTACTTTCTTTATCTCTATGAGGACTTCGCAAATCTGTTCCACTATGAGGTTGAAAAATTTCTGTCCATCTTCTTTGGAGGCTTTAGTTGGGTCACCTATGACTCCTTTTCTGGATATGTCTTTGGTTAGCCACGAGAAGTTTACTGTTCTACTATCTAGTTTCAGATGCTTGTATCCTGTGTCGGCGGTATATTGGTATGGTTTCTCGCTTTCTATTTTGTCAGACCTAACGAGTTCTGGGCGAAGATACATGAGAAGTGATGTTTCGAGATAGCACGCGTGAAAAACATCTAATGGTTTGAGACCGGCTTTTTCTAACGTCTCGGCTAATAGACCTGTGAACCAATCGATGATGGCTAGGAATGCGCCAGTTTCATACCTTATGTCTCTGATGATGTCCTGTAAGAGAAGCGTATTTCCACCATGGCCATTTACGAAAACAATTTTCTGAAAACCGTCTTTAACCAAGCTTTTGCAGACGTCTTTTACGACTCTGGTTAGTGTTTCTGTTTCGAAGGTTATTGTTCCACCGAAGCTCATGTGTTCGATGGATTTCCCAATCGGTATTAGCGGAGCGACTAATACTGTGAATTTGGAACTAATCCTTTTTGCAACTTCCCTTGATATCTCATAAGCAATTATGCTGTCGGTTGATATGGGTAGATGAGATCCGTGTTGCTCTGCGGACCCCATTGGGAGCAACACCATCTCCACATTCTTCTTAATCTCATTTATCTGATCGGCAGTCAACTCGCCGAGCAGGAATTTCTCTGCTCTATTCAAATAAGACACTCCGAGATTTGTGATCTTGAAGAATCGAAAGACGTAGGCGATCGACTCTGCTTACGAAGCCGCGTGTATTTAAAACTGTACAGCCAGATGGGCTTACTAATGGATTAAGATGGTGGCAAGTTCATTGATGAGGGGTTGATCAATTTCACATTCAGACTATTTGTCGCTGGAAGTTCTACCTGTTTCCGGGATTGTCATTAATTGTCCAGATGCTTCGTAATGAAAGATCGGCCTTTGGCGGTGGTGGTGTAGTAACTTCGTTTTGGTTTCCCAAGGACACTCTCGGTTCTAGATCTCGTGACGAGTCCGACCTTTTCTAGTTCGGATAGATGCTGATAGATACTTGAAATGTCTAATTTCAAACCTCGCTTTTGAAGGCTTCTCCAGATCTCGTATCCGTACGTCTCTTTATTTGCGATCACTCTAAGCATGATGAGTTTGGTTCCCCCTAGCCTCGTGGTGTAATTTCTTGATTCAATTTGACTGAGAATTCTGTCGACCTGTTTCAGTTTTGTAGTGAACCTACGAGCGGTATACGGATCCTTGAGCCCCGCACCAGTGATTACGCAGACAATGGTTTCATCTTTGCTCACTGATCCTTGGTCGATCATACGCCTGAGGCCTGCAATTGTGGATGCTGCGGCTGGTTCGGCAAAGATTCCTTCAGTTCTTGCGAGCAGTGTCATCGCGTCAAGAACCTCTACATCTTTTACCTTAACGCCTTCGCCTCGTGAGCCTCTAATTGCATCGATCGCCAAGTACCCGTGGCTGGGTCTTTTGGTTGCAAGCTCAACAGCAACTGTTTTGCGAATGTCGCGAGATGTTCGTACGCTTTTTCTGCCGTGAAGGTTGTCCACTATCTCCCCGTAACTTTCCAACTGGACACCCATCATCGATATTTTCTGTTCATTTATGAAACCGAGCTGCCTGAGTTCAGTAATGCCTCTCCAAATCATTGACAGGTGTTCTCCTCGACCCATTGGTACTATGATTCTGTCAGGAGCGTGCCATCCGAGTTGCTCACAGATTTCATAAACGATTGTTTTCTCTCCTTCAGCAAAGTATGGGTTACTTGGAGATAGAGCATGAGATCTTAACCCGGCGGCATGAACAGTGTCAGTCGATGTGTCTTCTATGATTAAACTTCCACCGTATGCAATTATTTGATAGAGCTTTCCGACGTTTACAGCTTCAATTCGTTCTCTCGGTGAATAGATTATGCATTTGAAACCGGCTCTTGCTGCATATGCGCTCGCTGACGCAGCGAAGTTTCCCGAATCAGCGTGACAGTTCACTGATTGAAATCCAAGCTCATTAGCTCTTGAAATATCTACGGTCATGCCACGATCGAGAAAGGATCCGGTAGGGTTCGTAGTTTCATCCTTGATAAGCAATTTTTGCAGCCCTAACTCCCGAGCCAACCTCTTACACTCCAGTAACGCCGTTCCGCCTTCTCCTAACGAAACGATCCTCTCTTCATCAACGTCGGGCAATAACTCTCGATATCGCCAAATGCTCCATCCACGTTTCGCGAAAACTTGCTCATTTATTTTCTTTGAAATCTCTTGCAAATCTAAATCTAGAAGCAGCTGACCGGCACATTTTGGGCATGGCTGATACTCTGCGTCAACTGGATATTTTTCAGCACAGACAGTGCAGCCTAATCCCTTGACGTTGGCCATGATAGTTCTAGCAAACTTGAAGCTCATATATGGGCATTAAGTCATATATGCAGCCTGTTTGCTGGTGAATGAGGTCAGTAACTCTGAAACGTATATTCGATACACGTGACGTAGGACTAATTACAGTTTTCAGTGGACTCATGGCGGTCGTGACGTTCTACGCTATTCCGCTGCCTTTCGGTGGAATAGCTCATTTTGGGAACACTGTAATGTGGACCGCTTCGATCCTCTTCGGCGGATTAGTCGGCGGTCTTGCAGGGGGAATTGGTGGGGCTATGGTAGACTTGGTTTTAGAACCGGTCTGGGCTCCCTTCGACATTTTCTGCAAACTCGCGAGTGGACTTGCATGTGGATTAGTCTCCGTCGGGATTAGATCGGTCAGTAAAAAGACCACCATTCAGATCATCCTTTCAGTCATGGCTGGAGCGATAGTGAATGTACTCGCGTATGCTCCAGTTTATTGGATTTTGTTTGGACCCGGGGCGGCGGGTTTGTGGCTTGCAAGATCCATAATCCCAGGTCCCCCTTTAGTTACTTACATCGCCACACCAATCATAACCATCGCTATAATGCGAGCCTATCCTAGAGTCATGGATCTCAGAAGTTCAAGACAGGGCATACGACGATACATATGATCCAGGGTTGAATCGTATGTATCGTTTAAGTACTCGTGATCTTAAGCCAAATCACGAGTACTCGCATTCCATCGCTTTATGAGTAGAACGCATAGGAATTATAGTCAAACTGAAGTCAACTAGTCAACTCCCACCATGGCTTTGGAGTTGTCTTCAATAGTGATTCTTATCAAGCTGGCTTAAAGCTTCGTAGTTTCATCTGGTTCGTTGGGTTCAGATTATTTTGGCAAGCTCGAAGATTCTTGATATGTTGAATAGGGCGATCGCCGGTGAGCTTCAAGCAACAATTCAGTATATGTGGCAGCACGTTCAGTGGAAAGGAATTGAGCATTACGCTGTTAGTGATGGACTTAAGAAAGTTGCCATAGATGAAATGAAGCATGCGGAGAAGATTGCGGAGAGACTCTGGTATTTGGGAGCTAAGCCGACTACACAACCCGCTCCAATCTTCGTTGGAAATACACTCAAAGAAATGATTGAGTTCGACGTCAAAGCAGAGCTTGAAGCAATCAACCTGTACAAAGAAATTATCGTATTGGCTGAGAAAGAGGGCGACGTAGCCACAAAGGAGATCTTTGAAGAAATAGAAGAGGGTGAAGAGGAACATCACGACTTCTTCACAAGCCTACTCGAAAAGTAGGCTTGTGTGAATGCACGATTCTCATTATCGCGCAGCCTTTACCATCGAAAATGCCCGCGCTACAATCGACATCAGTAGCGTTCATTTCTTAGCTGCAGGCTTTGCTATCTTTACGAGTATTCGGCCTAAACGTTTGTGTCCCGCAGTCATGTACCACTTTAACCACCATGCAGCGATAGTTTTCACGGCCGCTTGATCAATACTCGCAAGGTCTTTTTCCGCTTCTCCAGCAGCCGCGTCCATCTCAGCTAAAATAGTGCCTTTCTCGTCACTCATGCCTATTCGCTCACTATGCTATTATCGACGGAGCTTCTAGAAGTTTATCCTACCACTCAATTCACTATATGGGAGAATGGAAGAAATGCGAAAATTGTCAAAGCAGAGACGCTAGGTACCGGAGCGGCATTAGCAATGGCGAAGGACCCGATTTGCGGCATGTATGTTGATGAGGAAACAGCGTCCATAACTCGCACCATTCATGGAACCAAGTGGTATTTTTGTAGCGAGACATGTGCGAACACATTTGAGAAACCCGAAATCGAGCTTGGACGTCTTAAGCTACTTACAGTTGCAGGTGTTGTGCTCATGATACCGGTCGTCCTGTTTACCTACCTCTCGTTTCTTCCAACGTACGAGAACAACTATCTCCTCTTCCTTCTTGAGACACCAATCCAATTCTTGGTAGGTTACCGATTTTACCGAGGAGCATATGACGCTCTGAGGAATCGGATGGGAAACATGGATCTGTTGATTGCTATCGGTACCACAACCGCCTGGACCTACAGCAGCATCCTAACATTCTTGCCATCAACCTTCCCTTCTGGTGGAGTCTACTTTGATACGGCAGCGGTAATCATTGCTCTAATTCTCCTAGGAAACCTGCTTGAGAACTTGAGCAAGCGACGAGCGTCAAATGCAGTTCGTAAACTTCTCGATTTGCAACCAAGAATGACACATGTAATTCATAACGGACTTGAAACAGAGATCCCAGTAGAATCTGTAACTGTGGGCGATGTTCTGGTTATTCGTCCTGGAGAACGGATACCCGTAGATGGCGTTGTCATTCAAGGAGCTTCCTCTATCGACCAATCCGCAATCACAGGAGAAAGTGTGCCGGTCGAGAAGATTGAAGGAGACGAAGTAATCGGCGCCACAATCAACACATCCGGCCTTCTCAAAATCCGCGCCGTGAAAGTAGGGTCAGACACTGTACTCGCAAAAATAGTTCAACTTGTCGAGGAAGCTCAAGTGGCACGTGCTCCAATCCAACGCCTCGTTGACAAAGTCTCAGCCTATTTCACGCCAGCTGTCATCATAATCGCCACTGCAGCGGGCCTAGGATGGTATCTCTTCGGCGGATTACCACTGAACTTCGCGATCCTGGCGTTCGTCTCCGTAATAGTAATCGCGTGTCCATGCGCCCTCGGAATTGCGACGCCAGCAGCCATCCTTGTTGGAACTACCAAAGGCGCTCAAAATGGAATACTCCTCAAGGATGGTGAATATATAGAAACGGCGTGCAAACTTCAAGCCATTGTTTTCGACAAGACGGGCACCCTTACTATAGGAAAGCCGATCGTAACGAACGTCATTGCTTTTCAAAATTACGCAGAGGAAGAAATACTTCAGCTTGCAGCTTCAATCGAGAAAGGATCTGAACATCCTCTCGGACGTGCGGTGATTCAGGCTGCAAGACTGAAGAATATTCACATTCCTGACACAAGTTCGTTCAATGCGATACCGGG
>CAYWMG010000101.1:0-4107 GCA_964459245.1 uncultured Candidatus Bathyarchaeia archaeon | reverse complement strand
CCATCTCAGAATTCGCCAGTTTCCTGCACGAAGCCTCACCTTACGACTCATCATTCAAGACTTTCCGCATAAAACAGGAACCCACACAACGCACCTTACTCTCGATAATCTCTAACCATAAGCATGACCGAAGACCTAATTTGCCTCAAGGCAAGGATCGCGAAAGACCTCCTTGATCGAAGTTGAGCAGCGCCTCCAACACTTGACAAACGCGGTTCTAGCTGGAAGTCCAGAAGAGACTCAGCAAAAGACTTACGCAGCACTCGCGATTGCTAAACCAAACGAGATTCTTGACGCCGTAATTGAAGCCGTAAACATCCTGCTCGACCTTACCGAGTTGGGGGCAGCTGATCAGAAGAAGTTCAAGAACGTAGAGAATGCGATTAATGCGTGCCTCCAAGTAATTCAAGATGCACTGAACGCGAGTGAGGGCAAGTTTGATTTCATCGCCACAGTAGCCCCAATGGGACTGGAAGGTGGATACTTACTATCCATGGCCATAGCCGCCCTGCTTCGTTCGGTTGGATTCAAAGCTGTTGGCATCTCCAAAAATCAGACAGCCCTAGAACTCTTAAGAAATTCTGAGGAACTGCGTGCAGACCTAGTATTCACGCTTCTCCCTAAGAATGATTTACAAACACACTTGCTGAGTCTTGAAGACGAAGTTAAGAGAAGCGGGTTCAGCAAGTTTCTAATAATCCCCATCGCGCGAGGACTTCCAGAAAGCTTAACGGCACCCATCTATGTTGCGAAAAATGTTGATGAAGCAGTCAGCAAAGCGTTGGAATGGGCTATCAAGAATTCCGTGGTGGAATGAAGCACATGTCACGGTCAGAGAGACGACTCACGCTAAGCCTGCTAATCCTCCTGGTTACTCTATCCCTCAACATTACCAGTCTCTCAGCCCAATCGCCTAACGTCGGCCGACTCCGTATTGCCCGTTTTCAATCTCCGAGGCAAGTCGCTCCCAACAGCCTCTTTCTCGTTAGCCTAGACGTCGAATATGCAGTTCGAGAGAATGCTACGATGCGCGCTGCCATCTTCAGGACTGCGGATAATAGTCAACTCTGGCAGAGTGACGTAACGAAGATTGCTGGCGGAGGCGATAAAGTCTGGGACATCAAACTATCCGCCCCACCCGTCGAGACAATGATGCAACTATCAGCGTACGCATATTTCCAGGATAATGGCGTATGGAAATATTACAATGGCACCTTAAACGGTCCGGGAAGCCGTCAAATCTCTATCAAGGTTGCTAAGAATGCGAACATGCAGATTGATCTGGGTGTAGGAGGAGTTCAATTCACGGTAAGCAACATGCCAGAGAAAACCTCACCCGAAGGCAGCATGGTGATCACGTTGCCAGTCGGCGATAGTTACACCATATCCTTGCCTCAGAGCGTGGAATTAGGGAATTCAACAAGAGTCGTCTTCCAACGATGGAACGACGGAGATAATCACACCCAGAGGTCTGTTCTATTGGACGGCGACGTAAACCTAGCAGGATCCTACCGAACCCAATATCAACTGCATGTCGCCTCAATCCTCCCTAACTACTCCTATACCAAATGGGTCGATGCAGGCGCAAACGTGACGCTTCAAGCCGTCAGTACCGCTTCCATGGGATGGTCCCTGGGGCCGTTGAATCTGATGTATAACTTCACAGGATGGTCTGGAGACGTTAACTCTCAATCACTGGAAATACGCTTTACGATGAACTCTCCAAAAACCGTCAACGCCAACTATTCCCTCGATTACCGGCCGCTCACTCTCCCAACAATATTTCTCGCCGGCATACTCGGAACGATAATACTCGCCCTCCTCAGGCGCAAGATGGGTAGTGGAGCTCATCACGAACCCGAGGCAGAACATGCTGTCCTGCGGTGCAAGAACTGTGAGAGCGAAGTGGAAGAAGACTGGAAGCACTGCATACAATGCGGAGCAAAATTAGGGGAGCCTGTAAGCGTCGACGACCGAGAACGCTAGATCCCCAATCTCGGGGATGAAGTAATCAGCAGCTAGGACTAAGAAAGCAACTGAGAAAACTCCTAGAATCAACCCAGTCGGGTAGTGAGCTAGAGACCATGGTAAGATGCCGCTGTATAGAAGCCAAATCTCCAGAGCAATCCGACCAATATTCGCAAAATGAACACTCACCGCAACAACCCCAAAGGCCATCAGACGCCTCCTCAAATCCACCTTCGGGATAGCGACAACAATGCCAAGGAATACAGCGGTCACTTGAACCCCGGTACACATCCTTTGGATCTCGAACTCGTTCAGGTAGACCTTCCCCCCTTGAGACCAAGTTACCCCTCTAATCCCGATCACCTGCATCAACGTCTGCGAATTCTGCGCCACAAACTCCTTGTACACGTAATAATTTGGTAGGTAATAGAGAACAATAGCGATCGCTGACGCTATCGCCAGGAACTGGACCGCCGTCAACGTGACTTCACGACGTACAGACTGGGCGGACATGGCTAACGTAATTCTCCTCTAACCGTTGATCAAAGATACCATGGAGCCAACGTTCTAAGGTTCGAGAGCAGGAAGGCAAAAAAAGCGCGGCATCTCAGCGTGCGAAATCAACACGTGGAATGCCAACTTACCTTGACCGCTTCGTAGAGCGTCTCCTAATGAAGAGAGCTCCCGCAAGCGTCAACACCATCACTATGAAGGTCACGTTAGGCTGGAACTCAGGCACCGGCAAGTGCGATTGCTCGAGAGTGAAGTTAATGCTGGTCGCTGAGCCGTCCGAGACTACCACGCGGTTGCTGGTAGTGACATAACCGGGCTGCGTTACTGTAACATTGTATACCCCAACTGGTACGAACATCTGATAAAATCCGCCTGAACTCGAGTATGCCACAAAAGTATGTTGTCCAATAGCGTAGACGGTGGCCCAGACGACAGGTTCAAGCTGGTCGTACATGTTGAACCCTAAAACTGTACCACTTATCATTCCACCGCCCCCACCGCCACCATACTGCTGCGGTTGAGATTGTGCTGCAACAAGTTTAGCACCAAGAAGCATCAATGCGATTACCACCGTCACCGAAATAACTGACCGCACGAGCTTCATCTTACTTCACTATATCCAATCAATGGAGTTCCAATAAATGTTTTGGCATATCACGCGTGCAATCGCTGGTAGATAGCTGAACACAAACGAAGCAATTGCACGAACAAAAGATACGTGACCATTAAGAGTTGAAGTGGGGAAGGTACATGTTTGCTCTCGACTGAGAAGTTGAGGGACCACCCAGGAAGTAGAGCATGAGATCACTCCTAGCGCTAATGCTAATCCTCTCCACCCTCCTGGTTGCAATGTTCGCGTCAACTGTGAATGGACAGACTGCCTACGTGAGCCTCCCCGCACCACGAGTATCCGCCCCAAATCAGATGATTAACTTCTACGCGGGAGGATCGAACGAAGGCTACTCGCTCCGAGCATCCCCACAGGGCGGCTCCCTATCCATTAACGGGTACGGAGTCACGAACCTGATGCCCTGGGGATACGTCACGGCCAAGTGGAGCAGTGGAATGGTCTACATCATATTTCTAGTCAACGTTACGCAGACAGATTTCAAAATTGGTTTTCTCTACTTGACAAATTCCACAAATGACGCCTTCATACTCCGATGGTTTGACTATAACGGAGGCGTCTCTCCTGGAATAAACAATTGGACATTCCAAGGCGTAGAACACGTGTACAATAAAACAGTCATGACCGCGTCCGTTGATTTACCCAAATTGCGTTTTCCTGCATTAACAACGCCAACGAACACCATATCCGTCCTCGGCTCAAACCTATACCTCACCTCGGACGGCGGACAGTTACTGAACGGAACAAGGGCCATGAAGATCTCCCCCTTGATGAACCAACTCTATTCAGGACCATCCGAATATAATGAAGTATGGTCACTTCTTAACGACGCTCATGGGAACTATTACTTCGCCATACTCTACATGAAGAATGGTGACTCGTCACACGTAATCATTGAACACTTGCTAAGATTGAATGATTATCGAAAGCTTGATGGCATGACGGTCAACGCGCACTGGGTCAAAGGAAGCTTCACCAATCAAGTCACGGTAAGAACT
>CAYWMG010000100.1:0-2295 GCA_964459245.1 uncultured Candidatus Bathyarchaeia archaeon | reverse complement strand
GATCGCAACCTTTCAACCACGTCCGCGGTTTCCGGTTCCACGACCCTTGGGTCGTTTCGCCCTTGAATCATTAGCATCGGGCATTTCACCCGGTCGATATAAGTGTAGGGCGATCTCTCCAATAGGAACTCCCTATCCTTCTCAGGGTGGCCGACGGCGAGGTAGAAATACGTTCGCCAAGTCTGAGGGAGTCGTTCTATGAAAGTGATCAAATTATATGGGCCGAACATGTCGACGCCCGCCTTCCAGAGGTCAGGAAATCTCGACACCAAAGTCAATGTCATGTAACCGCCATACGATCTGCCGATCACGGCGCGCCTCGATGAGTCAATGCGTGAATCCTTTTCAAGCGTGTGTAATCCTTCAACTTGATCCAACGAGTCCTTACCGCCCCAGTCATGGTCCACCATCTTCATGAACTTCAAACCGTAGCCCGAACTACCACGCACGTTTGGAACGAAAACTGCGAATCCATTCAGCGTCAAGTGTTGAATTAGCGGCATCGAAAACCAGGTGAAGTCTGGTCTCTCTTGACCTTGCGGACCACCGTGCACGTATAGCACAAGCGGGTATGGTTCAGGTAGGCCCAGCGATTTCGATGGCATATAGAGGCGAGCGCTGATTCTAAGTCCGTCAAAGCTCCGGTAGCTCGCGTCCTCACCCTGACTTAGGTACTTGCTTGGAATTCCTAAAACACGTTCAGAGGACAGACGGACATACTGCTTTGCTGTCGGTGCTTGAGACTTGTAGAGATACAGCTGCGACGGGCTAGTTGCCGTCGTAAAGGAGAAAGCATATCCAGCCTCACGTTTCCTTCGCGACGAGCAAATCCATGGTTCAATCCCTAACACGACGCCGCCTGATAATGGAGATTTTCCGACTACGGTACGGTTGATTGTAAAGTGTGGTTTCTTGGCGTTGTTGAATTTACCCTCATAGATCCAAGTGCAACCATCAATATTGTACTGTAAGAGAAATCTGTCGTCATTCTTCCGTACATCTTCAAGTTCTCCGGAACCTCGGTGTTTGATTCCATTCACTTGTACAGGAGTGATTCTGGAGGGGTTGTCGAAGCCTATGTAGGCCAACGACCATTCGTCGCTTAGCAGTGTTGTTCTCACGAGAATGCCGCGCTCGTCGTCGGTGAAGTTGCTCCTTCGAATCCCTGAGGGGGCATATTCTTTGTTCTGTTCTCGCTTATCAATGGGCACGCCGAAGAATGGCTCACGTTTCTTCGTCTTCTTTGTCCAGAGGTACAGAACATTGTCGGCTCTGGTATAGCCGTCCACCAGAATAACTTTCGAGTGATCCTTACTGGTCCCGGCACAGTAATTCCCATAGATACTTGTGCCAAGCGATATCTCCTCAAGATCTTCGAGACTGGTTTTGAGGCATTCGATGTTTGGAGTTTTCCTGTCATCTCGGCGGAAGTAGGCGATACTCTTAGCTCGGTCGTAATTAGTGCAAGCCAACTGCTGTTTCTCGTACTTTCCGCCGAAGATGGGTTTCGGAATCCCGCCCTCCAACGGTACAAAACATGGCTGATAGTTCTCGTCACCATTGTTGTCAATCATAACAAGCACTCGATCCAACTTTGGGAAAACCACGAAAGATTCTCCATTCATCAAATGCGGATTCTGAAGGGCAATAGTTGAAGGGAGCAATGGTTCAGGCATGCTCCCGCCCCTACTCATCCTGTAAAGACTAATTACACCACTGCTATCGCTCAAGAAGTACACGTAATCATCAACGAGCTGTGGGGAAAGAACACGCCTGGCAGAGAGTAGAGATTCGAGGGGAAACTGCTTAACCAACGACCCAACTCCAGTCCAATCTATGGGACTCACCCTTCAATTGTGCACAAGTATTACGTCTTACTGAGATCCTGCAATACCTGAAATCAATCCACCGACGGCCCAATCCTAAGCAAACGACTCCTCATACGGCGTGCGCACTGCTAGACAAACACAGATTCTTTAGTGTGCACTTCAACCATGAATGTTTTGCTCTACAATACTTACCTTCGGTTTGTACTTTGAGCGTCCTCTGAGTACTGAAGGTGCAATCGCGGTTACGTTGACTATTGCCAGCCAGAAGTACGCTCTGCTAAGTCCTTTCATGAAGAGAAGTTTGTCGGAGGGCGTTATCGTAAGTGGATTTATTGCGGATATTATGTAGGTTATCGTTTGATATGGAACCACCGTGGTCATTATGAGTACGGCGGCGTTCAGGCTGATCACATAACCCACTTGAAAGAAGGTTGCTCTGAATGCGGATGCGATTCCCCTTCGCTTC
>CAYWMG010000099.1:0-2530 GCA_964459245.1 uncultured Candidatus Bathyarchaeia archaeon | reverse complement strand
CCTCTATTCCGAGTTGTTGTAAAGCTGCCAATCCTCCACCGAACAAAAACCCATTCGGCAAAGTTGGGTTCCCTGAAGCGGAAGCAAAGGCATGTTCTGTGAAGAACGCAATCATCACTACGCCGAAGACACCTCCCACTGTGTGTCCAGGTAGCAAACCAACTGGGTCTGAAAACCACTTGAATCTACTGAAGTATCCCTCAGCCAGCACAAACAGGGGACCAGCGATTAATCCCAATATAAGCGCACTACCTGGGCTGACGAAGCCCGCGAGAGGTGTGATGACGATGAGTCCCATCAGAATCCCGTTCACCGCGTCAAGAAGGCCTGGTTTCTGTCTTGAAATGTAGAGTTTGAATGCCATGCTGGATAGAAACGAGGCTGATGCGGCGAGGAATGTTGTTACAACTACTACCATCGCTGAATAGTTGAAAGCTAATACGCTACCCGGATTGAATCCGAACCACCCCATCCAAAGTAAGAGAATGGCAATAGTGAGCCAGCCTTGGCTCAGGTTACAACTTACCTTTGGGCTCTCTTTTAGTCCACTCTTTTTCTCTTCCAACCAAATTACGACCATAATGCCGAGTCCTGCGGCACCAGCGGCAGCGTGAACTACTAGCCCTCCAGCAAAATCTCTCATACCCATAAGGAACAACCAGCCCGTCGGGTTCCATATCCACGCAGCCGGCAGATTCCAGATCAAGACGAAGTACACTATCGAATAGATCACGAATGCCTCCATCCTCATCTTCCTAAGTGCTACGACACCCACAAGCGCCAGCGTTACCGAGGCGAACGCCGCCTCAAAGAGGAAGTATGTCCCGGCGGTCAAACTTGTCCCGAAATAAGCTGGTGTCATGGACCACCATACTCCGGTTAGCAAACCGCTTACGTTTGATGAGAATGCTCCCAAAAGCAATCCTTCGTAGACTGGATTCCCAATGAGGCCATCGATAGTCGGAGCAAACGCTGTGTTGAATCCCACAAATGCCATGAACACGACGGCCGAGCCCGAAATGAGCATCGTCTTCAACAAGCTGTTCGAGAATTCTTCCCCGAGTTCGCCCACTTCTAGCAAGCCTACGGAGATAGTCATCGCGAAAACTAGAAGGCCACAGATTAACACCCAAAGGTTGTTCGCCAAAAATACGCCGTCCAAACGGACCACAGTTGCGAATCCCGCGTGATCGCATATTACGGTCGCGATTAATTTCATGAAATGGAAAAACTTCGAGAGTAAACTATTAATCTGCAAATCACTAGTTAGTTACTTAATCATTAATTGCTTTGCTTTGAAAGCGCCTCAAACGGGTTTGCGATTACGCAAGATTGCCCACGATTTGGCCCACTTTCACGAGTTTGGCTATATCTTCCCGGGACCAGTACATACGTCATGGCCGCGGAAGCGAAATTCGGTCGAATGGACAACTTAAGGAATTAACTTTTAGCGACTTTAGGGGTTGAATTTAGCCACGGAAACAGATCGGCAGCTTTCTAACCCTCGGGGCTCGTTAATCCCCATACGAGCGCAGGATGAAATGGGATGAGGCAGACTACAGTTTCAAAATTCGATGTTGGCCGAGCGCTGTCGGACGGATTTAAGAGATGGAATAAACTCGCAGAAACCAACTTATCGGAGATGGGTTTATCGCTTGCGGAGTTCCGCGTTCTGAAAGTACTGTTCGAAACGGGACCGCGATTGATGGTCACGCTTGCTATGGAGCAGGGGATGACGGCACCCGGCATGACCATGGTTGTCGATAAACTTGAGGAAGCGGGACTCGTTCGGCGCGTTAGAAGCGATGCAGATCGGAGAGCAATTAACGTCGCAATAACCGGAAAGGGTGGCGAGAAGTTGAAGCGAGCCACTAAGTTGCATGACAGGTTTGTGGAGAGAGCGACCGAAGGAATGTCAACCCAAGAAATCGACTCCTTTATCACGACATTAAACCGCGTACTCGGAGCCGCCCAAGACAAGACACACATATCTTGATTTGTCCTTGCTAGGGTTATTCTGCTGGGCAGTCTCGCGGGCAATGAATAATCTGGCACCCAATCAGTGCATGAATTGTTGGGTCTTTACGATTCTTTGTCGTGCCAGGATTGCAAGGGATTGTGGCTTAGGTCGAAGCAGCCAGTATCGGTTTCAGTCGTGAATGTCTAGAAACCAGTTTAATTCTGCGTCACGACTGCCTGAGTTTGAGGTCGGACAATTTTGGCCAGTCAGAAGTTATTGGATATGTTGAACCGTGCAATTGCGGGCGAGTTGCAAGCTATTATTCAGTATATGTGGCAGCACATCCAATGGAAAGGGGTTGAACATTACGCGGTTAGTGAGGGTTTCAAGAAAGTCTCTATCGAAGGAATGAAGCATGCTGAGAAAATCGCTGAGAGGCTGTGGTACCTTGGAGCCAAACCCACAATTCAGCCCGACCCAATCCATGTGGGAGAAACGCTGGAAGAGATGCTGAAAAACGACGTGAAGGCTGAGGTTGACACGATAGCGATGTACAAAGAGATCATGCAA
>CAYWMG010000098.1:0-4799 GCA_964459245.1 uncultured Candidatus Bathyarchaeia archaeon | reverse complement strand
AACACTCAACCTACCCTTACTGACCACTCTACTCTCACGAGTTGTTGGTTTTCAGAAGACACCGTTCAAAGCCAACGTAATTTTCATCTCTACGAAACAGTTTGCTGGAAAGTTTGGTAATCGTGCTCAAACAACTGAACTCGCCCCGCTAATGACTTTCGGATCCTTCTGGTTCAAAGTTGAAGACGCGACACTATTCGTAAACGAGGTTGTGGGTGGACAGAACGCGTACTCAACCCCCGAAGTCAACAATTTCCTGCGAGGATTCATCAACGAGAAAATGATCGACAGCCTCTCCAAGTACGATTTGCGCACGGTCTTCACTAAGCTTGATGACACTTCAAACGAAGTGAAAGCGAATCTTGTAGACTACTTCAAACGTTTAGGCGTGCAGATGATTGACCTAAAATTTGAAGGAATAGACACTACACCTGAATTCAGAGACCGCCTCTTCTGGCTGAAGTCCGGAGGCGTTTCACCAGACGAAGTGATAAGAATGGAGACGGTGAAGGATGCCGCAGCGTCGCTTGGAAAGTCGACTGGAGGAGGGGCCGCGTTCGGCGCAGGTATGGTCATGATGCCCCCCCTATTTCAACCAACACAAAGCAACGCCAGCCCATCCATTGTCCTCATCATCTGTCCAAAATGCCAAGCCCATATTCCATCCACCTCAAAGTTCTGTCCTAACTGCGGCCAAGACATCAGCTCAGCACCATCCCAACCCAGCAACGTACCAGTTCGAAAATGTCCAAAGTGCGACACCGTCGTGCCAACTGGCGCCAGCTTCTGCCAAAGCTGCGGCACAAAGCTAGGCTGACCATCTAACCCGGGTAGGCGAGGAAGGGCAAAGAAGAGCAGAACGATCCCTAGCAACCCTATGTATTAGAATCACACACAGATTGACCGCGCGAAAATGTGGCAGATGTAACCGTTACACTTGTTACACATCATTATGCAGCGATGATCGAGTGCAGCGTAAGTTTTTCAGTCTCATCTTGGCGGATTATTACATGATTCACCATGTCTGTTGTCAATTTCCGAGGACCAGGCCTTGTCATTCCTCGGCCTAAACGGGCTCGTTCGCAACTAGCTACGAACCGTTTTCTCATAGATTTAGGTCGAGTACACGGGAAGAGGTCGTTCACGTCGAGAGATGTCTCCAACCGGTTCGGTTTGGACTTCCTGAATACGTGTAAAGCGTTGTCGCGCATGTCAAAGAGACCTTACTACCTGCTGTCAGCGGTTCGTGTGCCCCGGCCTTATGGTGGCTACGAGAACTCCTATACGATTTCACGCCGAGGCTGGCCGGATAAGTTACTTGAAGAGGGAATCTGCAATGCTCAGCCTCATGAACCACCTCGCGGTATCCTCCAACTACAGCTGAGACTCGACACAGATAGAACAGTCTGGAAAGTTTTGGCCTCAAACGGCGTCGGAATTAGAATCCGGGAGAATCTGGGTCAATGCAACCAAGGGAAAGGATGTTAACTCTACTCGGCGGGAGCACGCCTGACAAGCTGCCTTTCTTTCATACAGATCACCATCTTCTCCGTGGTGAAACGGAGAGAGTGGCGCGGAACAGGGGGTTGGGGGTTATCGTGTATAGGCCCTGTCATGTTGAGTCTATGCCTAACGTGGAGGTTATCACAAGAAATCAATCAAACCGCCTGATAAGGACGTACAAGACGCCGGTGGGAAGCTTAACGGAAGTGCTTTCAATTGGCGTCGGCTACGGGATGGCTGGGTATGCCTTTCGTGACTGGAGAGGGATTATTCCGGCAACCAGTGAATTCCTGGTGAAAAGCCCCGACGATTACGGGGCATTGAAGTTCATCGTTGAAGATATCCATTATGAGCCGTACTATTATGCAATTGAAGATCAGCTGAAGCATCTAGGCGGGGACGGTATCGTTGTTACAGACTTGCCATATGAACCCCTGGAGAGGTTGTTGCTAGACTGGGTCGACTGGAAACGATTCTACCTTGATCTCCTAAAGAACCCGAAAGTGATCGACGAGATCGTGCAGATACTTGAGAGGAAATATGAGGAGGAACTTTTCCCAATTGCCGCTAATTCCCTCTCGGAGGTCATTAGGTACGGAGGCAACGTGGATAGCATTCTCGTTAGCCCTCCCATGTTTCAGCGATACTATTCACCCTCCTACTCTAAGTTTGCACAGACACTACATGAAAAAGGCAAGTTCCTAAACGTTCACATGGATGGCAGGCTAAGGGGCCTTGTCAACGAAATCGCCAATTCCAAGGTCGACATTGTGGAGGCGTTTACACCGCCACCGATGGGAGACCTTCCCATCGACGTTGCGATGTCCCTCTGGAAGAATAAGGTTGTCTGGATAAACTTCCCCTCGGCAATCTCCACCCTCCCCGTGCACCCTCCACGGGTCGTGAAGAAATATCTCATAGACTGCTTGGGATCACTGATTCCGGGTGAAAATGCAGCTCTCATTGTCTCCACTGAAAATCGCGTTCCTAACGAGAGCCTAATGGCAATGGTGGATGTGATGGAAAAAGCTACACTACCGCTCTCGAAAGAATTGATCAGAAACTTACAATTAGATGACTAATCAAGACGGCCAGCCTCACTGAGCCGGAGTTAACATCGCTAGGCAAGGTAACGAAGCAGATGATAAGATCGCTACTGACTTGTTACTTCACAATTCTGATTGAATAACTCCCAACCATGAATGCTAAGACAACAGTATCTCTTTATGATATCATGTAAGGACAAACGACCGGCGAAACACATTTGTCCTTCGTTGATAAGCTAGTCTGCGACTCTTGTGGAGCCGAGTATGCGCCCTCTTCCAAATTGTTCAAGTGCAGCAAATGCGACGGTAGCCTATCAATCCAGTTCAACTACGAAGCTGTCGCCGAACAAATCTCTAAAGCGAGCCTGAGAAATCGAAGAGGAACAAGTCAGGAGAAGTACATTGAACTACTCCCCATAGAAAGGGAGTGTATAGTCAGCCTCGGCGAAGGCGGTACGAACTTAAGGAGATGCGAAAGAATCGGACAAATCCTTGGGCTTGAGAACCTGTTCGCAAAGGATGAGACAAGAAATCCAAGCGGCTCCTTCAAAGATCGAGCGGCGGGAGTTGCAATCTCCAAGGCAGTGCAGTTTGAGGTTAATACGGTTGTTTGCTCTTCCTCAGGAAATGCCGGATGCGCTATTTCGGCTTTCTCCGCAAAAGCAGGAATCAGATCCTACGTATGTTGCCCGGCCGATATTCCACGTAGCAAGCTTAGACAAATCCAAATGTACGGTTCCAAAATGTTTCTTGCTGAAGAAGGGACACACAATCTCGATGGGTTCGTAGTATCCGCGAGCAAGAAATTCGGTTGGTACCCGTTCGCGACAATCAGATCCGTCAATCCCTACCAGTGGGAAGGGCCTAAGACAATTGCCTACGAGATTTGCGAGCAGCTTGACTGGAAAACACCCGATTGGGTTCTGATACCGTTAGGCGGTGGAGGAAATCTCTCTGCCGCCTGGAAAGGTTTTGTTGAATTAAAGACGCTTGGGCTAATCGACAGTACGCCTGCAATTTGTGCTATTCAACCGGAGGGATGCAAGTCCGTTGTCACAGCTTACGACACGGGAGAACAAATGAAACGACATGAAAATGCCAAAACCGTTGTGAAGTCTCTCGAGGTGCCCTACCCCCCGGACGGATTGTCGGCTCTCAACGCGATTAGAGAATCAAAGGGCTGCGCTGTCAGTGTGTCAGACGGTGATACCTTGGAAATGGAAAAGATGCTGGCGTCACGTGAAGGCCTATTAGTGGAACCGGCTGGCGCCATCTCTGCAGTAGGCGCGCGGGTGCTTAAAGATCGAGGAGTAGCGGATCGTGACGATATCATAGTATTCTATGCCACCGGAGTCGGCTTCAAACAACCAGAAGTTTTTGACCAGATCTGTCCTGAACCAGCGAGAATCCGCACCTTCCGTGACTTCGGGGAGGATATCGTGCAATGAAATGTTGCGCCGACCGCGCACCAATTAATAAGTGTATCAGAAAGGAAAACCCCGGCCGGGAGTTGCGTCCTGCATGAAAGTTGCAATTGGCGGCATACATCATGAGACCAACACGTTCAACGTCAAGCGAACCGAACTCGAATCCTTCAAGAGCGGCCTTATGGCATCTCATGAAGCTATTGTTTCACAACTCCAAAATACTGGCACAGTCATGGGCGGGTTCATTGGAGCTGCATCCAAGTACGGATTGGAGTTAATCCCAACTTTCTACGCTCAGGCTGGGTACGACACGGGCATGGTGACACAAGAAGCTTTTGACTTTCTGGAAGACAAGCTTCTGACTGCACTATCAGGAGCGCACGCGGATGGTATCCTGCTTCACCTTCATGGCGCTATGGTCACGGAGAAGTGCAATGATCCCGAAGCCGACGTTCTTAAGAAGGCTAGGGAATCTGTCGGAGACAAAATTCCAATAGTGCTCGTCCATGATCTTCATGGCAACGTATCGGACTCATGGTTAGAGTACGCGGATGTAATAATTGGTTACAAGACCGCGCCCCACACCGACGAGTTCGAGCGCGGTGTTGAGGGCGGTAAGGTGATGATGCAGATGCTGAGAGGGCTTGTAAAACCAACGATGGCGTTGAGGAAGCCTCGGATCCTGATTGGAGGCGGATTGATGACAGTCGTTGACCAGCCTCTAGCAATGGTCAAACCGCCCATGCACAAGTTGATGACTTTAGCGCGGAAGATGGAACAGGAAAATCGAATCGTCAACGTTACGGTGGCCGGAGGATTTGGA
>CAYWMG010000097.1:0-3936 GCA_964459245.1 uncultured Candidatus Bathyarchaeia archaeon | reverse complement strand
GGTTGGCAGATTCATTATTCTTGTAGAGCTTTCTGGCTCAACACTCTCCTACGCGAAACATGATCTCTTGAAAAGATAGTCGGTTAACATACTTCATAGGTTAGAGGCATGTAGACCATACTGCTCAGACGGGCATTAGTGGTCACAGCATACTTTTCATTGTGGTTCTGTGAAAAGATTGGGAGAAGCACAGTTGAAGCCTACGCCACCCGCTGACCAGCAGCTGACCAAGAAACTTGCTGAACTGAAGTCATTTCTCGAGAAACGAGTTAAGCAGTTGGATGAAGAATCGAGTTCTCTACGGTCGTTCTTGGAAGCGGTGGACTCCCTTCTTGCAGAACGTAGCTTTAGACCGGTCGAAATTTCTTCCCCACAAACCCAGGCAGTCAAAGTGACACCACGAATAACAACAAGTTCTGATACAATCCCAATAATGGCAGTGAACGGAGTACGAATCGGTTCCATCTTGATAAGGAATGGTGGGTTGCAGATTACTCCGGAAAGCGGGTTACAGCTTGACGCGAATTCTCCACCACTTCGAGCGTTCTTAGTCGGGAAGATTTTTGAGCCGATGCAGTTAAAAGATAAGGAATCCGCCGTTTCAGGCACTATTCAGCCTGAAGCAATTCTCACTTACTCTATTGAACAAGAAGGTGGCAAGTTGATAGCTATTCATGTACAGAACTTTGGAGACGAGCGAAGATTGTTAGAGCTTCAGAATGCAATAAGATGGACATTTAGGAGAATGTATGAGAAGGTGACCGCCCCTAAGTCAGCCTAAGCCTTCGTATGACTTCTAGAATCCATGATATTTGCGAATGTGGATTCGTTTGTATTCATTTGTTTCTTGATCGTTTCCATTTTTGATTGCATCTGCAGTCTATATGGTTCATCCTTTATTCCTGCAAGGTTTATGGTGACGTTTGCTAGGGCTCCGAGCGCACTAGAATGAGCGAGAAAGATAGCGGTCTGTAAGTCTGAGCTTGCATTCATATTGGCATCTCCAGCAAGATCTCTTGCAAGGCTAATTATTGCTGAGCACTTTTCTGCCGTTGACATTGGAACTTCCGCTGCTCTCTTAAGTCGCTTTTGGATCTCGTCGGTTCGATTACGCTTTTCTTCTTCAGTTTGTTTTTGCATCTTGTATGCGCTCATTAGGTGCATAAAAGTTTGAGAGTCTTCGTCAACTAGAGAAAGTAGGCTTCGTTGGAGCGTTTCGCTCTTGGATTTGATTTCTTTAATAATTGACATTTTAGGTTGATCTTCTTTTTTCGTCAGCGTCAGGTGTGCAACCATGCTAACGAGACTTGCTGCAAGGCAACCGGCATAAGCTGAAACGCTTCCGCCTCCAGGCGCAGGCTTCTCCGATGCAACTTCATCAGCGAAGGTTGCAAGATCTAGTGATACCAGACGGAATGGGTCTCGTTCAAAGAGGCGTTGCTCCAGAATCTGGTTCTTGTTGAATCCTTGCAGTTTCAGATAAAATTCGGCGCAGTCAGTTAAAGCGTCCATTGGCAAAAGCCCCACCACTTCACTTGATACGATTGGGACGCCGTAGCGATCAGCTAGGCTGCTTACTAGTTCGAACACCTTGAAGAGTTGACTTCCTTTGTAGTCTACCATGTTCATTGAGACTTGGACGAAACCACGATCCTTAAGCTCAAAACCCAAAGCTTTAACAAAACTTAGGCCGCCATCTTTTCCACGCACTTGTTTAGCAATCTGCTTAGCAACAGACAAGTCAGCGGTTCCTAAGTTGATGTTGTATGCGATCAAAATTTTTCTGGCTCCAACAGCGGTTGCTCCTGCTGTAGGATGAATTGCGGATGGCCCGAAATCTGGATTCCGATTCGGGTTTTTCCCTATCTCTTCTCGAAGTCCCTCAAATTCTCCCTTTCGCACATCTGCCAGATTCCTTCTGTCCGGTCTGGTGGCTGCTTCTTCGTAAAGATAAACTGGCACTTTGAATCTTGTTGCGTATTCGTTCCCGAATTCCTTTGCGAGGTTAACACACTCACCCATGGTGACGTCCGAGATTGGGATAAATGGGACTACGTCGACCGCTCCCATTCTAGGATGCTGTCCCGAGTGTTTGTTCAGATCGATAAGTTCAATTGCTTTGGCGCTAACTGCTAACGCTGCGTCCTTGACAGATTCTGGCGTCCCAACGAATGTGAGAACGGAGCGATTATGATCAGCGTCCGACTCCGTGTCTAGAACCTTCACATTGCGAGATCTAGCCTCTGAAATTATTGCTTCAATGACCTCTTTCCTTCGTCCTTCACTGAAGTTGGGAACACATTCTACTAGCTTCATAGGGAAACAGCTAGCATGGACATCACGAGAGCTAATTTTGTTTCGGTCGAACCCGACGACGAGAAATAACTCATAAGCATGAATGCGCCGATAAGCAGTGAGAAAGAATGCCAGCAATGATCATGAGCGGGACCCAGATCGCAAAGGAGATCAAAGCAAGAATCAGAGAGGATACCAAGACTAGCGGAAGCACGCCCGTGCTTGCTACAATTTTAGTAGGTGATAATCCAGCGTCGAAGACTTATCTCAAGTATAAACACGCAGCCTGTACTGAAGTTGGAATTACGTCAAAAAACTTTGAATTGCCAGGAAATACTTCTCAGGACGAGTTACAGTCAATTCTTCAACGGCTGAGCAATGATCCGGCGATTACTGGGATCCTCTTGCAACTACCACTTCCAAAAGGACTGGACGACATATCAGCGATCAGGGCCATTTCGCCGAATAAGGATGTTGATGGCTTGCATCCATACAACCTTGGGCTGCTGATGCAGAACGCTGGCGTGCTTGTTCCTTGTACTCCAAAGGGGATCGTGGTAATGTTGCGTTACTACGGGATAGAAATGAAAGGGAGAGAAGTTGTGGTCGTGAACCGGAGCAAGCTTGTTGGCAGGCCTCTTTCTCAGTTGCTTATCAATAACGACGCAACAGTAGTAGTTTGTCACTCGAAAACTAGAGATCTAGAGCGCATCTGTAAAGGCGCAGACATACTGATAACTGGAATCGGACATAGAACCGAATTCAGCGTCGGACCAAGCATGGTCAAACCTGGTGCTACCGTGGTTGATGTTGGAACGAGTGTGATTGGTGGAAAAGTTAATGGCGACGTCGATTTTCAGAAAGTATCGACAATAGCTGCGCATCTGACTCCAGTGCCTGGCGGCGTTGGTCCGATGACGATCGCTATGCTCTTATACAACACGATGCTCGCAGCTTATCTAACAATAGGCAGGAAACCAACTTTCAAGCCTGAAGATCTCCGCCTCCCAAATGCTCATGAATCCGATGGTTCTGGTTGACCGCGCTAGACGCGGTGACAATGGGGTTCGATCTGCAGCCCAAGGCTCAGGTTACAATTTCCATACTCACTAAAGTTGTCTCAGACACTCAATTTTGAGCTCCAAGGGATGCTTTCTGAAACTCACCGATTTGTCTCACTCTTTCCTGATCGTTTCTGGGAGGCATATGCCCATCGGCTCAGATACCCCAGGTTGCTTTCATTTGAGCATCATTCTTGTAACTTTCTTCATCGCCAACAGGCAAGGCGATTTAGCGATATGAACGCAATGAGGATTGCGGCTTCAACCTATCTCTTTGCTTTAGTTAAAGCGTATTCTACGATTTTGACAGCAGCATTTACTCCTGTAGCATTAAGCAGACCTCGGAAGCCCGGAGAGGCGTTGACCTCTATCACATATGGAGTGTTATTGACAGAGATCAGATCGACTCCAGCAATTTCCACACCGACGGCCTCCGCTGCTTTGATTGAAGTTTCACTTTCCTCCGGAGTGACCTTGTGACTCATGCCTTGCCCACCGATATGGATGTTGGTTCGCCATTCGTGGGCTGCGGCGCGACGTCTCATAGCAGCGACTACTTCGCCACCCGTTACGAAGACCC
>CAYWMG010000096.1:0-7786 GCA_964459245.1 uncultured Candidatus Bathyarchaeia archaeon | reverse complement strand
CGAGGAATACTCCCTTCAAGCCTTTGTGGATGGTAAGAACATCCTCGTAATGCCAATCGTCCAAGACCACAAACGCGCGTACGATAACGATTTGGGACCTAACACTGGAGGCATGGGAAGCTACAGCGACTACAACCATCTACTCCCGTTCGTATCCGAAACAAACTTCGAAACTAGTTCGCTAATAATGCACAAGGTTGTCCAGGCGCTGCGGAAGGACACCGGCGAAGAGTACAGAGGAATACTATACGGACAATTCATGATTGCGAAGAGCGAGGGAGAAGATAAGCCAACCCCGAAACTGATAGAATTCAACTGCCGATTCGGCGACCCCGAAGCCATGAACGTTCTCCCAATCCTCTCCCAAGAAAGCGATTTTCTGGAAATATGCCAAGACATTGCGACAGGAACACTCAAGACCAAGAAGGTTTCATTCCAACGGAAAGCCACAGTCTGCAAGTATTTAGTTCCCGAAGGATATCCCGAAAAGCCTAGCGTACGACAAGCCATCACAGTTGATGAAGGCAGCTTGAAGAAATTGGGCTCACTCATATTCTACGCAAGCGTTGACATGAAAGATTCACAAATTCTCACCACAGCCTCTCGAGCTATAGCCGTCGTTGGAGTCCATGAAACCATTGAGGAGGCTGAAAGAATCGCTGAAGCAGCTACCACACATATTACTGGACCATTAGCACACCGCCACGATATCGGAACCTCAAGCCTAATACGAAAACGCATCGACCACGTCAAGTCTTTAGAAACATCGTTAACCGCTGTGACCTACCCAAGTGGGAAATGAATGCATCAGCTAGCCGTCTTCGCGTCGGGCAGAGGTTCCAACTTTCGCGCAATCCTCGATCACACAAGAATGCGTATCCTCCAAGACGTTGAAGTCAGCCTGCTCGTAACAAATGACCCCAACGCACCAGTGATCCACGCTGCAAATGAGAATAAGATTCCCACCGTCATCTTCGAAGGCATCCAAGGCAAAAAATTCACAACCAAACAGGAACGGGAGAAGGCTAGAGCAAAATTCGACGAATTAGCTCTCGAAAGGCTAAGACAAAACCGGATAGACCTAGTAGCATTGGCAGGGTTCATGCAAGTCTTGGGCCATACGTTGGTTGACGCTTACGAATACCGAATCATGAACATACACCCCGCGAAGGATCTAGTCAAGTTTGGAGGGCGAGGCATGTTTGGAGAACGCGTCCACGAGGCAGTACTGCGTTCGGGTGCAAAAGAGTCTGGATGCACAATCCATTACGTGGACCAGAGCGTGGACGGAGGCCCGATAATACTCCAAAGCACCGTTCCAGTTGAAGCAACCGACACACCAGAATCCCTAGCCCACCGAATCCTCATTCAAGAACACCGAACCTACTCCAAAGCAATACAACTCCACGTGGACGGCCGAATCAAAATTGTAGACCGTAAAACCCTGATTGATTGGAGTGGCGGATGGGAAGAGAAATGGAACCGAAAACAGGAAGCTTTAATCAAACACCAGCAGGCAACAGTAAACTGAGAGGAAGATACCATCGTGACAAACGCAACAGTCGCAATAGTAATCGGCTCAAAGAGCGACCTGGAAATTGCTGAACGCACACAAAGAACCCTCGACTCCCTGAACGTAACTCATGAAACGCAAATTCTTTCAGCCCACAGAAACTCCAAGGAGTTGGACGCCTACATAGCATCAAGCCATGCCAAGATCTACATAGCCATAGCCGGTCTGGCTGCCCATCTACCAGGATACATAGCCTCGAGAACAACCAAACCTGTCATAGGCGTCCCAGTGAACAAAGCCCTAGGCGGCTTAGACTCGCTACTCTCCATAGTGCAGATGCCACGAGGCGTTCCAGTAGCAGCGGTCGGCATTGACGCGGCTGAAAACGCAGCCCACCTAGCGAAGAGAATCCTAGACGTCTCAACCGAGAGTGCTTGAAATCGCCACTCACCTATGCCAAAGCAGGAGTCGACATAACCAGGATAGCCAAACTACACAAGAAAATAGACACCATCCTAGCCAGAACACATCAAACAAGAAAGGGCAAAGTCGGACAGGCTCTCAACATAAGGCAACACTACGCGGGACTCGTAGACTTAGGCAACCAATACGCGTTAGCAGCACACACTGACGGAGTTGGTACGAAAGTGCTCGTAGCAGAAGCATGCCGAAAATACAACACAATAGGCATCGACTGCGTCGCAATGAACGTAAACGACATCATCTGCATAGGAGCCGAACCATTAGCACTCGTAAACTACCTCGCACTCGAAAAGCCACAACCCAAACTTGTCCACGACATAATGATTGGACTCCAGAAAGGAGCTCAAGAAGCAAACGTGGCAGTAATAGGCGGCGAAACAGCAATCATGCCTGACGTCGTAAAAGGATTCGACCTAGCAGCAACCGTCATTGGACTCGTGAATAAGAAGAAGATAATCACCGGAGAAAAAATACAACACGGAGACACAATCCTCGGACTACGCAGCAGCGGCATCCACAGCAACGGCCTAACACTAGCCCGCAAACTCCTCCTCACCCACAGAACAGAAACTGAAACACTAAGAGAACTACTCCGCCCCACCCGCATCTACACAAGAATAATCCTCAAACTTCTCAATTCAAATCGAGAAATCCACGGACTCGCACACATCACAGGAGGCGGATATTCGAAACTGAAAAGGATCGGCCATAAAACGAAAGTAGGCTTCCTACTAGACCACCTCCCTCAACCCCAATCAATCTTCAAAAAAATACAAACCAAAGGAGACATCTCCGACCGTGAAATGTACCGCACATTCAACATGGGAATCGGATTCCTCATAATCTGCCCACAACACGAAGCAAAACGCATCAAACAAATCATACCAGAAATACAGCAGATTGGCTACGTGACCAATTCTCATGGAGTAGTTATTTCTCGTTCGAACAACGAATTCGAAGTGGAAAAATGGTGACATCATCATTACCAGTCTCAGATGAACCTATGAGAAGGGTAACCCAACTATCCGAGTTAGGGAACCCGTTCAGAACTCGCCTTCCAACTTTCGAAGGCTCTCGACTTAGGCATTATCGGCTCTTTTCATGCCATTTAAGTAGATAATTACTTAATTTCACGATAACAACGTAAAATAATGCATTAAAACTGCTTAATATCCTAGATCAGCCTAAAAAACTCCTAAACACGTATAGAAGATAGAAATTGAGCTGGCATATTGATGTTGAAGAGGATAATTTGTCGATATCTTTGAGTAAGCAATGAAAGCCCTTTCTTACGGCCAAACTAAGTCTAGAAAGGTAAACCTACATTTTGAAACTGCTGTCATTTCGAAACTGTTTCGTGGTTGTTTCGAAACAGCAAGATGTTACTCCGTTTCGGAACGTTCGGAACGTTTCGAAACAATAGGTGCCCAGCTAAAGCCTGCTAGAAAACACTCTTGGTGCTATTTTCAGAAGATTCGGCAAATTTCAACATTTTCACGAAATTCAATATATTCAGCAGGGCTCAATCAGTCGCGGATTTAAGCTTGATTTAGGACTAGAATGACGTTTGGTTGGCTGTAAGGGGGTAATCGGTGAATATGATGAATTGGAGGACGGGAGATTATGTGGTGGAATGGACCATCGTAGACCCGTTCTAGCGGTAGTTCGCGGCTGAGACTTAGTATTCGCTAATGATTACGGACTCGCCAACTCTTCCCAGTACAGTTGGGCGGGTAGTCTGGCCATATTGGTTCATATGGAGCAAAAGCTATTGGAGAACCAACAATAGTACTTGATTAGTGGTAACCTCTGCAACTGCTGATAGCCCTGTTAAACTCCAAAAACGAGGGATTGAGATGAGTAGCATTTACGGGAAAATGGCGGAGTTACTGCAGAAACAAGAGACCTTCGTAGTAGCAACCATAGTTAGTTACAAGGGTTCGGTGCCTAGGCGAGTTGCTAAGATGGTCATAACGAAGGATCAGAAGACATACGGGACTATCGGCGGAGGATGCGTAGAGGGGCAGGTAGTAGAGGAAGCTTTGCTTATGCTAAACAAAGGCGAGAAGGGAGTTCTAATGAAATCTTACGATTTAGTGGAAGAGGAGTTTGGAGGAGTAGGTATGAATTGCGGTGGGAAGATTGATGTGTCGATAGAAATCGTTGAACCAAATCCCACACTCATTATTGCTGGGAGCGGACACGTATCCTCCTCACTCGCCAAGCTGGCCCAGATGCTCGGGTTTGAAATAGTCGTGGTTGACCCCCTTGCTAAAAAAGAAAGATTCCCCGAAGCGACTCAAGTCTTGCCTGATTTCCCCGAAAACAATCTGCCCAACCTAAACGTCTCATCTGAGACGTATATTGTAATAGTTACAAGACACAAGGACGATCTTCCAACTCTGAGAGCAGCGCTCAGAACAAAAGCTGGATATATTGGTTTGATCGGCAGCAGACGTCGAGTTCTGCAAGCCTTTCGCATCCTACTGAAAGAAGGTTTTACTCAAAAAGAATTAGACCGCGTCAACGCACCTATCGGCCTGGATATAGGAGCGGAGACACCGGAAGAAATTGCTGTCAGCATTGTGGCGGAAATGGTTCAACGTCGACGATTAGGAGTTAGCAGGCCAGCCGCACCAATGAAGGTTAATGCTTCTGCACTAGAAAAGATACCAACTGATGCGAAAGTATAGCTCTACTGCCTCTTCTTTTCATCGTCATCCTTCTTTTGATTAGCTAAATCTTGAACGCTAACGATGCCAATGGGCGGGAACCCGCCCGAGACTCCTGCGGTTGGAGTGTTCGTGGGGACCAGCATTAATGTTCCCTTGCTTTGAAGTCCGAGCTCGTATAGTATGTTCATCCAACGCAATTCAAGCGCACGTATGTTCTTTTCGTACAAGTTTGCTGCGTCAACCATCTTTTGTGCAGCCTCATATTCAGCCAAAGCTAATGTTACTCTAGCCCTGCGTTCTCGTTCGGCTGAAGCCTGTCGTGACATCGCTTCTTGGAGCATCGATGGAATCGCAATGTCCTTAATCTCAACCGATGACACTTTAATTCCCCAATGCTCCGTTTTTTCATCAATAATGTTTCGGGCTTCCACTCCCACCTTCTCACGTTCCGTAAGTAACTCGTCGAAATTTACTTTACCAATCACTTCCCTCAAAGTCGTTTGTGCGGCAAGGGTTGTAGCGTCAAGGTATCTCTCGACATTCAGGATAACTTTCTCCACATCGACAGCTTGAAAGAACATGATCGCATCGACATTCACTGGAACATTATCCCTCGTGAGTGTTTGCTCTGTTCGGAAAGATGCCGTCTGAACTCTCATAGAAACAATGTTGGGTAATCGATCAACAAACGGAATAATATAGAACAAGCCCGGGCCTTTCATTCCGATAAAACGTCCGAGTCGCAGTACCGGAGCCCGCTCCCATTCCCTGATTACTCTAATTCCAGACGCGATAAGAATTACGACAAAGAGAATTACAATAACACCTACTAAGAACCCGGCACCAACAATCAAGTCAGTTATTGCCAAAATTGGACCTTCAACTCTCAGCTTGCTTGGGTTTGACTCTTAAGATTAGCCCTTCTCTCCCCACGATTTCGACAAGTTGTCCTTTTTGCACAGGACCCCCCACTGTCTCGGCTTTCCAAATTTGGCCTTCTACTCTAACTTCCCCTCTAGGAGTCAAAAGAGAGTTTGCCGTGCCCGTCATTCCAATAAATTGCTCCGGTCCTGCTTTCACTTTCATTCGTCTAGCCTGAGCTACTTTGTAGACTACGAGTCCGAAAATCCCCGACATGACTAGAGCAACTGAGACGAGCGTTTGCCTCGCCGAATTAACTGCACTTGCAGCGAGAAGTTCCCATCCTGGAAGAGGGAAAGCTAAGAAGGTGCCGACGATTATCAAACCTACGCCAGCAAGAGCAAATAGTCCTATGTGAGTTTTGATTTCAATCAGCGTGAGCACGATGCCTAGCACGAAGAACAGGATTGCAGCCGCGTTTATTCCAATAATTCCGAATCCTATGAGTGATAGGAAAAACATCAAGGCTCCTGCTATCTCAAGCCCGAAGCCGGGCGTCTTGAAGCCAATTATGATTGCGTAAAGTCCCACAAGGAAGAGTACAGTAGCGATCACGGGGTTTGCCAAGAATTCTAACAATCGGATACTAAAGCCGGGTTCGTAAGTTATCTGCGAAGCCTGCGAGAGTCCATCAAAATTGTAACTCTTAGTGTACGAAATGCCGGATAGCGAATTCGTTGGGACAATTTTCCAAACCGACGTCCCGATTTCTGTCGTGGCTAAAATGAGCGTATAAGCTTGCAGCTGAACAAAGAGACTATCAATTCGGTCAGCCACGAATTCAATCACATGGTTTCTCAGTGCTTCTTCTGGGCCTAGATTAATGTTCTTTGTAACGAACTGCTCTGCCAATGTTTGATTTCGATTATGTAATCTCGCGTTATCCCTCATCAAGGCTGAGAGAGCGTTGATGTATTTTGATTGATTGAGGACCTCCCCAGTTGCTAGCACAGGTTGGGCCGAACCAATGGTTGTCCCGGAAGCCATTGTTGCAATGTGTGATGCCATTACTATGTATGTACCGCCACTCCAAGCGGATGCTCCTTCAGGGGTAACCCAAACCAAGACCGGGACCGTAGATGTACTGAAAGCGTTCATGATGGCTGTCACGGAACCAAGATCACCACCTGGCGTATTCAACTCGTAAATTACTAGTCGAGCGCCCCCTGCTTCCGCCTCCTGAATGGACCGCGACACTAACTCTGCTGTTGGGCGGGCGATGTCGGAACTGATTTTGACAATTAAAACGCTTCCTTGATCAGCTGCGGAGACTGGTTGCAAAGCTACAAGGAAAGCCAGAAGGGTCACTATCAGAACAACGGTTCTCAAAGTCTCTAACTCTCGTTACCATCAACAGCTCGCTTTAAAGTGTACTTCACATCGCATAGGGAAACAATATTCACGCTTCGGACTAAGATTAGAATGCTCTCGAATGATACGAAAATCGGCATGCTTGTTAAGATTAGCAAGCGTTTTCCTGTTGAACCTTGGAAACCCGGAAAACCTTTCGAGACACTGATCCATACAATTCTGTCGCAGAATACAAACGATCGAAATAGCGACGCTGCGATGAAGAGACTTAAGAAACGTTACAAGATTACTCCTCGTTCACTTTCTCGAGCCAGCATCAGCAATTTGATTCCCTGCATACGATCAGCTGGACTCTACACTTTGAAAGGGCCGAGAATCATAGAAATATCAAGAATTATTCTCCAACAGTATGATGGCTCTCTGAAGAGGATATTGAGGCTTCCATACGTGGAGGCAAAGGAAAGACTAACTGAAATGCCTGGAGTCGGACCGAAGACTGCAGACATAGTCCTAGCTTTCAACGCAAAACACCCGGTGATTCCAGTTGACACACACATCTCACGAGTAACTAAACGTCTCAGTATCGCTCAACAAAATGCGGATTACGAGACAATTCGCGGAAGTCTGGAAGAGCTAATACCGGAACGCAACAGAATTAGTTTCCATCTGTCAATGATAGAATTTGGACGAAAGATTTGCAAAGCGCAGCGACCCCGATGCCAAGTTTGTCCACTCAAAAAAACATGCCCCAGCAGTCAACTGTAGCTTAGGAAATCAACAAGAGTCCATTATTAACAACACTTTTTAATCAATCTCCATTTCACGAGTAGCAGGCGCTCTCATTGCCGGAACTCGCAGAAGAGGACATACCCTTTTTTGCAGA
>CAYWMG010000095.1:0-3525 GCA_964459245.1 uncultured Candidatus Bathyarchaeia archaeon | reverse complement strand
ATCACGCCTGCAATCACGGCAGCAAACAATGCAAAGAAATACCATGCATTACTGGAGAGACCTGCTGGTGGCGGAACGAGCGCGATTAGAATTCCCACAATAATCGGAATAACGCCTTTCAGTATTATTCGCGTTCTGTTTGTGTCAGCCATTTTTTTCCCAAAACGCCAGAGACGCTGTCTCCGATAAAAACTCTCTCAATCATTTCAGCAGTAAAAATTCAATAAGCGACATATCGCAAACTAGGACAACTAACGAGATGTTTTGGCAGGTAACTGATTGATGAAGTGAGGCGGTTAACAGTGTCTCAGACTGGAGAGGCTTTCATCATTTACGCCCAGAGGAGTTGGAAGCGAAATAATCAACTCGAGGATTAGGTGATGTCGTCAATTTGCTGGTCGATGTGCAACTAATAACTTTACCACGTCAGGGAAATCTATGCCAAGAGCTTTGACTTTTTCTAAGGTTGGGACTCCATTCTTGTCCCAGCCTCTTCTTTCGTAGACGGCATTCATCAACTTTTCATATTCTGTTTCGCGATACCTCCTCAGAGTCTCAATTTTCTCTTCGGTCGATTTGGATGTGGGGTCCAACCCCAATTTCTTGAGTTGTTCGTCGTAGCGGTCGCGCCGACTCTCGTATTCCTCCTTTGTCACTGGACCGACGGCTCTGTAAGGTATCGTGTCATGTTCTCGTGTGCCGTAACCCATTCGCAGATTGAAGATTCGTTGGAAATTGTAAACTCTCTCGCTCATCAGTATGATGTCGTCAAGCGTTACTTTTCTTCCCGTCGTCGCCGTGAAGTAATTGGTGTAGTTCTCGACATGTCCAATGATCTTTGCAGGTTCTTTCGTCTTCATGTTATCGAGGGGAACAACATCATTCCAGGGGAGTTTACATAGACCGTTGAGGCTGAACCAGGTTCGGAACATTGGGAACCAGTGCAGGTTCTCGGCTTTTTGCTCGAAAGTGGGCATGAGTTTGTGGACCATGTCGAGGAATATTAGCCAAGCCTCGTCATGTTGAGGACCTTTAAGGGCAAGTCCGTATCCACCTTGCTGTGCCAATGACTCTTTCGTTACGTACTCTGAGAATTCCAGTCCCTTCGCTTCCATACCGATATCTTGAAGAATCTTAGGGTTCGCTGCATATTTCTCCACAAACAGCCTCTTCATTCGTCTAACGCCTTGACCGACTGTCAAACCGAACCCGTCTCCTTTGGCCATCTGGTGAATCAACTCTAGTGCTGCCTCTTTGTTGCCGAATTTCAAATCCAAACCGGCAGTGATTTTTTGGTCAATAATCCCCCTCTCATAGCATTCCATGGCAAATGCGATTGCTGTACCAACCGAGATTGTATCCAACCCGTATGTGTCACAATAGAAGTTCATCTCGATAACGCAGTCAGCATCAAAGATGCCGCAATTGCTTCCAAGACCTGCGATAGTTTCATACTCTGGGCCGTCGACAGCTACCTTTTGGCCTTTGAAGGGGCCTGTCATGAGCTGGAAGTCCCTTACTATGTGGGAACATGCTAGAGCACAGCCCATCCAACAGCCGTCAAATCCTCTTTCGAATCTCTTTCGATATGCCTCCTTACCAATCTTCTCGGCTTCGGGGCTGCTCCCAAACTTGTAATTTCTGACAGGCAAGAGGTCGAACTCGTTCATTATTGGAATTAGATGTGTCGTTCCGATAATACTCATCTCGTTCTGCTTTGGGTCGAGGCTTCTTAATTCATGTGTGTAGGCGTATCCTATCTTCTCGACTGCTACAACATCTGCCGGCCCATGCGACGCAGGCGATATCCTGCCAGAATATTTTGTAACTATCGCGCATATTTTCTTATTTCTAAGGACTGTACCGATTCCACCTCGACCAGCTTGCTTGAACCTATGAATCTTACGTCCAGCGTCGTACCATGACGAGTTCAAAGACCCCATTAATGTATGCTCGGCTCCAGGTCCGGCGGAAATTACAGAGATGCTTTGAGGTTTCGAGTTCCCAAACCTCTTCACTAATACGTCCACAAGCGTATGTGTCTCTGGTGGAAGGTTTGACGCGTCCAATATCTGGACATCGTTAGCGTCGCCATCTATCAATATCACTACGCTGGAATTCGACTTACCTTGAATTTCAACCGCGTCCCAACCAGCGAACTTCAGGTAAGGACCAAAATATCCACCAACATTCGAATCGATGACAGCACCCGTCAACGGAGATATCGAGAGTGCGATGCTCTTCCCGCTACCAGGATAAACAGGTACGCCTCCCAGCGGACCGCCGGCGATGCAGATTTCGTTCTCAAGCTCATCCCACTTGACAACGCGGTTCTTAGGCAAAGAGTTCCAAAGGAGCCATAGACCGAATCCGCGACCACCAATGAACTTCTCCCTCATCTCTTCTGTGACTGGTTTTTCGACAATACGTTGGCCGGAGAGGTCGATGTATAATGTTCGATTGTTGTAGCCTTTCACGAGATTCCTTAAGCTATACTTGAATTCCGTGCCTAACAATCATACTGTCCTAGCTTCGATAACTAGACAAAACTCCAAAGAAACAAGCTCTTAGCTGTTGTTGTTGATTACCGCTCCGTATCCTCGGATAGGCTCCATCGCTCCAATCGCAGTAAAGGTGAACACATACAGTCACAAAGACTGAGATGATAGTGCGTCCAAATTGTCGCGCCAGTTATTCTGTAATCATCAACTTGAGAAACACCAATACCCAGCCGCTGAACTGATTGGTCAATGGGGTCGTTCGGTAGTTCGATCCGGTATGGTTTGTAGTGACGTAAGGTTCTTCCTGTCGAAAGTGAGTTCGCATCTTACACAATAGCAATCATCGATGTTTGGGTTCTTCCAAAGATTGTCGTGAAAGGCGTCGATTAGTTCGGTTACGCAAAATGGACAATTCATATGATATCGAGTTAGGTACGAGTGCATATTAGAAATAAGCAAATGAGATGAGCAAGTATTACTGTGAGCCAAGTGAAACTATTGGGAATGTGAGTTATTTGGAGATGACGTATGCGAGGTATTGTAAGATTTTGTACCGGTACATGCATGATTAATAGAATGATGCGTTACATCATGTGATCATCGCTTAAGCCGTGTCTATAATGCAGAAAGTTCCGAGAGGCGGAAAAACATTGGAAGAGCGAATTCTGGAAATGCCCTCCGAATGGGGCGGCATTATTCCAACTGAGGTTTTCATAGAAGAGGGTACACGACTTGTGAATGAGGCAAAGAGTCGAGGGATACCTCTCAGACTCTTGGGTGGAGTAGCGATTCGAATTCACTGTGCGGAGTTCCTAGATTTCGCCAAAAAACTGAGCCGACTCGGGGAAGGGCAGCAAGAGTATACGGATCTTGACTACATGTCCCTATCGAAATATCGCAAGAACAAGATGAAAGACTTCTTTCGAGAGATGGGTTACGAGAAGAGACCAACAACAATGTCCAGCGCCGCTACGCAACGACAGATATACTTTCACCCGAAGGGTTGGTTCTACGTAGACGTCTT
>CAYWMG010000094.1:0-8876 GCA_964459245.1 uncultured Candidatus Bathyarchaeia archaeon | reverse complement strand
CCATAATCTGGAAAACTAGATACGTCAAAGTAGACGTCCCCATCTACTTGATATGCAGATCCCTTCGAGATGAGGGTTGAGATTTGTTTAATAATTTCAGGAATGTGCTCGGAGGCTTTGGCGTACAAGTTGACGCTCTCTATCCCCAAAGCGTTGATGTCTTGTAGAAACTCCTCTGTGAATTCACTCGCCAAGCTGAATGGGTCTCGACTAAGGCTGTTGGCTTTGTTAATGATCTTGTCGTCGACATCTGTTATGTTCATCAGGTAGAAGACGCTGTAACCCTTAGCCCTAAGGTATCTGGCTATGATGTCGTAGGCAAGGTAAGTCCTTGCATGCCCGATGTGACTATGGTCATAGACTGTTGGGCCGCATACGAACATGAGAACACGATTGCCCAAGATCGGAATGAATTCTTCAAGACTTCGAGATTTGGTATTGTAAACCTTCAGAGCCATGATTTTGCTTCCGCCTTGAAACCTAGTGACGAATCTGAAATGAGAAATTCCTGGGTGGCCGCTGAGCTCACTCTAGCTTCAGCAAACGCTAACACCCATTTCACGGTCGCCATTAGAAGACCTGACCTGTTAGCCTAATTAAGATTCGCCTTGAGTTTTTAGTCAATAACGTCGAAGATAACGTGTTTCATTCGACTGTACCCTTACACATATATTGAACAGTATGACCCACTTTGCGAAACGGATGAATTCTAGAATGGCGCAAACTGTGCTTAAGCCAGAGAAGGGTGATGAACTGGTTGTACAGCCTGAAGTCAACATTGGAACGTTGGGGCATGTTGACAATGGGAAGAGTACTCTGGTTCAGGCTCTGACAGGTGTGTGGACCGCCCGACATTCGGAAGAACTGAGAAGAGGCATTACAATCAGAATAGGCTACGCGGACGCCTTCATCTATAAATGTCCCAAATGCCGAGGTCCAAATAATTATACGGTCAGCAACAAGTGCCCGGTCTGCGGGAGCGAAACTACCCTTGAGCGTGCAGTAAGTTTCGTTGATTGTCCAGGTCACCATAGTTTGATGGTGACGATGCTTTCAGGTTCCTCCTTAATGGATGGGGCGCTATTCGTATTGGCGAGCAATGCAAAGTGTCCACAGGCGCAAGACCGGGAACACCTATTAGCTGCAGGCAGCGTGGGAATAAAGAACCTCGTTATAGTCCAGAACAAAATTGACGTAGTGAGTAAAGAGAGAGCCTTAGAGAATTTTAAGGAGATTCAGTCGTTCGTAAAGGGAACCATCGCCGAGGGCGCGCCTGTAATTCCTGTCTCGGCTCAGCATGGAACCAACATTGACGTGCTCTTGCGTCAGATTGAGGATAAAATCCCTACACCAAAACGAGATATGACTGCTCCCCCTCGAATGTTTGTGCTTAGATCTTTTGAAGTGAACAAGCCTGGTACAGACATTGACGGCCTGTTAGGAGGAGTGTTGGGAGGTTCGATCGTTCAAGGAGTCTTCAAAATCGGTGATCAAATAGAAATCAAACCAGGAATATCTGTTCAGGAAGGCGGACGTACGAAATACGAGACACTCATAACCACCGTTAGGAGTCTGAGTGTGAGCAAGGGACAAGTTCAAGAGGCCAGAAGTGGAGGACTTGTAGGTATTGGCACAGATTTGGACCCCTCTCTCACTAAATCTGATAGCCTAGTGGGTAGTGTTGTGGGAAAAATTGATACACTCCCACCTACTCTAAGTAAATTGATTCTGGACTTGAAACTGTTCGAGACAGTAGTTGGGACAGAGCTCACCTTGCCCGTGGATAAGATCAAGACGAATGAGGCTCTCGTACTCAACGTAGGTACGACGGTTACTTCTGGAGTTGTAACGTCAGCGCGTGAAGATATCATAGAAATCAACCTTCGAAAACCGGTCTGTGCAGAGGCAAAATCAAAGGTTGCCATTAGCCGCAGAATTGCTGACAGCTGGCGCCTGATTGGTTTCGGAAGTCTGAGGACGTAAACTTGCCAGTCAAGGTTATTCTAGATTCTAACTTTTTGATGATTCCGTTCCAATTTCACATTGACATCTTTCAAGAAATCGAGTACCTCCTTCAGAAGAAAGTCGATTTTATCGTTCCCTCTGCCGTAAAACAAGAGTTGACCAGCATATCTGCAAGAGGAGGAGAGGGATCGTCGGAAGCATCTCTCGCGCTTCAACTTGCCTCTCGATGCCGAGTTGTCGAAGTCAGCCTTCAACCAGAAGAGACGGTCGACGATGCTATCGTAAAGGCAGCGCAGAAGCTGAGTGCGGTAGTAGCTACAAACGATATAGAACTGAAGAAGAAACTGAGAGACATTCCCGTACCAGTGGTTTTCATGCGTGATAAGAGTAAGTTAGAGATTGAGGGAGTTGACCGTGAATATCTTTAGCGTGAATTCAGCCACATTCAACGTTTTTATTAACGTTCCAGCCGTGTACCTGCACAGCAATTCCAAACTAGAAGTCAGAGTAGACGCTACTTACTTCTGGAAAAACCGCTAAGAAAATGGGAGTATAATCGAATGTTCAGGTTAGTTACGGTAGAAGACATCGTTAAGATTCCCCCACAAAGTTTCGGGCATCCTATCGACAAGGCAGCGAAAGAACAAATCAAACTGAAGTATGAAAACGTCGTAGACGAAGAATTAGGTTATGTAACCCTAGTTGTCGACGTTAACGTGGACCCGGTGGGAAAAATCCTACCAGGAGATGGCGCAACCTATCACAAAGTAAACTTCAAGCTGTTAACCTTCTATCCTGAAATGCACGAAGTCGTGGAGGGCGAAGTTGTAGAGGTCACTGACTTTGGGGCATTCGTGAGAATTGGGCCTGAAGATGCTTTACTCCACGTGTCACAAATAATGGATGACTACATATCGTTTGATGAAAAGCACGGTGTGCTTGTTGGAAAAGAGTCGCAGAGAAAACTTGGTAAAGGAGACATGGTTAGAGGAAGAATAATTGCGGTAAGCTTTCCACGCGGTGGTGCGGGCGGCAAGATAGGAATTACTATGCGTCAGCCGTTCCTCGGAAAATTGGATTGGATTAAAGATGATGTAAAACGAACGAAATTGGTCCGTGAGGAGAAGACTGCATGACGGAGAAGGCCTGCAAGAATTGCCATTTTGTAAGCAACGGACCCGTCTGCCCAATCTGTAAATCAACCAATCTTAGCGATGATTGGAGCGGTTTAGTGGTCATTTTGGAGCCGTCTACGTCTGAGGTTGCAAAGAAGATGGGCATCAAGTCCGCTGGACGTTACGCCTTAAGGGTTCGTTGAACAGGACCGTTGAGTTGTTCGAGAAGACTCTTCTTCTAAACGACTCCTTGAGGAAGCAACTCAAGAATCCTCTCGGAATTCTCGTGGTCGGAACATTTGACAAGTGCAACGATCATCTGAGATCAACGATTGCGAAGGAGAAGCCTCCCTCCCTAATACTGGTAGGTGACACTGTATCACGGAATGCATTACAGGCAGGAATCTATCCAGACGTGATTATAATTGACAACAAAGAGATGCGTCACAACTCACCTTCCGCCGCCCCTCTAGGCGACAGGAAACAGTTTGGGCTACTCAACACGCCCGGATCGATCAATGCAGCCGCATGGGCCGTGATCGATCGATCAATCAAGGTTGGCAATAGCGCGGTTATTGTGGACGGGGAAGAGGATCTGTTAGTGCTCGTTGTTATTGCCGTGGCTCCAGTAGGCTCGTTGGTTGTTTATGGGCAGCCGAACGAAGGAATTGTGTTGGTTAACGTAACGCTTGCGAAAAAGAAAGAAGTAGTAGATCTTTTAGGGCGTATGGACACAACTTCTACTTCGGTTTGACATAGTCTGTGAAACTGCATGAACCGCAGGTCCATCGTTCGACTGGGGTCTTGTGAAGAGCCATTACGTTACCGCAACGTGAGCATTTCCTATTTTTCAGCTTCACAGTCCCTTTTTGAGCATCCACTTCGTAGAGTCTGTTTAATCGTATCTTCGGTTCTTTTTTGGTGCTCATTTAGAGACGCCCTCTTTGGGCTTGGCTTTACCTTTTGATGCCTCAGCGGGTTTAGCTTCAGCGACCTTCTGCTCCTTGACGGGCGCAGCTTCAGCTTTTGGTTTTTCTGGTTTCGCTTCAGCTTTTGGCTTTTCTGGCTTTGCTTCAGCTTTTGGTTTCTCTGCTTTCGGCTTTTCCGCCTTAGCCTCTTCAGTCTTCTTCGATTCTTTTAGCTTCTTTCTCTCTTCACTCGGCAAATTGCGGATTTGAATATGCCTCGGAACTGTCTTCTTCGCAGTATCAGGATCGTCATAAACTTGAATTTCGCAAACCGAAGATTGAGAGCCTGTCCTGGTCGATATTTCGAGCACAAAAACATTCTCGGCCTTGGCATTCAGTTTCGTTGCTACTGCCTCTCTGAGAGATACCCGAGACGGCGAACCAGCATTCTCATGCTCCACTTCCACTGACAGTTCTTTTCTCTTCAACAGCGGGTTGTAAGTGTCTTGTTTCACTTTGAAATCCATGGTGCCTACTTTCCTTTCTTAGCTGGTTTCTTTGTTCCTTTTGCCTTCTTTGCCTTTGGCGTTTCTTCAGGTTTTGATTTTTTCTCAACTGTTGGTGTTGGCTCTGTAGTTGGCTTGACTGCAGTCGGTTTTTCCAGAATCTCTCCATCCTTCTGTAATCTAAAGTTTATTTGGTAGGTTTCATCGGAGATAATTCTGCCTCTTATGAGTTTCCGTCTCCTCTCGCCATGCCTTGTACATCTGAAGCCCGGGCCTGAAGATAGAACAATGTATTTCTTGGCGCCACCGTGCACGTCAGCTCTCATTGGAATGCCGTTCTTGTCACAGCCTCCTGAGATGAGGGCTTTTCCTTGGGTTATCCCAAGAACGGAACCATCAATTACCTCACCCAACGACCTTCCTATCAACGCTTGAGCACGAGCACCTTCCACTTCACTAACTGAAGATTTGCCAGTGCTCGGATCGGATACGATGAGTTTGAACTTCGCCATGGAATTAACCCTTATCGCATGAAGGCGATAGTACCGATTGAATGAGTTTAATTAACGTTGTCTGACCATTCAGCGATTAACGTTTTGAGTGTGTTCGCAGATGAGTTTTCAACTCAGCGATGCTGACGAAAGCTAGCTCCTTGTGACCTAACCCACCTGTCTCTAACCAGATGTGCCTTGTCCTCTTTCCCTCTATTGTGCTAAGAAATTGTTCTACAGGTAATTGACGTAGAAGTTCTGGGATATGCCCGTTTGACACCTCTTTGACGAGTTTCGCCCGTCCATTAGCGTCTAGCGCACCTTCATAGATGAAGCAGTTCACCCCTCCTTCTGGAGAATGAGCGATTCCCAAGGTAGTTGCATCTCTCAATTCCATCAGTATCATGGAATATTGATGCAATTCACTTAGAATCTGTAGAACGTCACTCGCAGATATCATGGGATCCATTATCCAGGTTAGCGATGACATGACTCGAATGGTGTGAAGTGCTTATCAAGTTTGGTAGATGTTAGAAATCATGTTTTGGGTTGGAAAGAGGTTGGTATCGACAAAGTCGAAATTTTCGGCAGGAGAAATGTTCATAAAAGGCTTTCCTTTGCTTACGCTAGCCCATTGGCAAATGTGCTAGGTGAAGCGAATGCCAAAATCATTCTATGTTAAGTTTGAAGTTCCAAAGGAGTTGGCGGATAAAGCCTACCAAGTCGTACAGATAGCGCGAGAGTCTGGAAAGATACGAAAAGGTACTAACGAGACAACGAAGGCTGTAGAACGTGCGGTAGCGAAGCTAGTCTTGATCGCGGAGGACGTGGATCCGCCTCAAGTAGTCGCTCATCTGCCAATCTTGTGTGAAGAGAGAAAAATTGCATTCCTGTTCGTTCCAAGCAAACTAGACTTAGGCCGCTCAGCTGGGATCGACGTAGGGTGCGCAGCGATTTCAGTACTAGAGGGCGGCGAGGGTTCAAAGTCTCTCAAGGAGATAATTGACGCGACTGAACAGATAAGGAAGGGTGGAGTTAAGGTTCAGCAATGAGTGCTCCTAGGGAGCGCGCAGAAGAAGCAATCACTCCCGCCGAAGTTACCCAAATTATTGGTAGAACAGGCGTAACCGGAGAAGTCATACAAGTGCGCGTCAGGATATTGGAAGGCCGAGATAAGGGGCGAGTCATTACTCGCAACATCAAAGGGCCCATAAGAACTGGTGATGTATTAATGCTCCGCGAGACCGAGCGGGAAGCAAAGAAGATAAGGTAAGTGTCCGTTGCCAAGAACGTACAATTGCTCGTTTTGTGGCAAGGGCTTCCCGCAAGCCACCGGAATGATGTTCATTGAGAATGACGGCTCCATTCTATACTTCTGTTCATCCAAATGTCGAAAGAGTTTAATGGTTTATCGCAGAGATCCTCGAAAGCTAAAGTGGACATCGTATTACGGAAAGAAAGAACGAGGCAAGTAACTCTAGTGAAGACTGAGCAGACACTCGCCTTCCTGAAACCGGAAAGCATCATGAGAGGGCTAATTGGAGAAATAATCTCACGTTTTGAACGGAAGGGACTGCTGCTCGTTGCTGCCAAGTTACTTCAAATGTCAGATAAGCAGGCCCGCGAGCTATATGCAATGCATAGCAGCAAACCCTTCTTCCAGGAATTAGTATCTCACGTTACTTCAGCTCCAGTATTTGTAATGGCGTGGGAGGGACCTAACGCGGTTAGCGTCGCACGAAACCTCGTAGGCGCAACGAACCCAGCAGTCGCCGCGCCAGGAACAATCCGAGGAGATTTTGCTCTTAATATCACTCCCAATGCCATTCACGCGTCAGACTCTCTTGAGAACGCTAAACGAGAACTCTCAATATTCTTCTCCGAAGCGGAGAAAACGAGCTACTCGAAGCCTACTGAACAACAATACTTGTTGAAGTGAAACTAGAAACCCCAGACTGGATTCTCACGTCTCTTAATTTGTATCAATTCATCAAAAGTCTGTCTCTCTTTCTCGTCGAGTTCTCCAGGGAACTTTGAAAGGAAAATCTTCAGATGTCTTTCAGGCACATCGGTGTAAAGCACATCCCCCTCATTGATGTTTCGACCTACCACGCCGTCTTTGATTGAGACGGCAACCTGCATTCCCACCCTAGCTTCGCCTATGTCCTTTCCCTGATCTTGTATCTGTTGAACTTCTCCAAGCTTCTTACCTGATTGATTCATGAGCGGAGCTTTTGCCTTGATTCTGCCGGCCATTACTTCAACGCCAACGATTGCAGGATTACTTCTTCTAAAGATGAATCCAGCCATCACTTTTGCTTTGAACGGCCGCACCAATAGGTCTAATTCAGCCTTTACGCCAGCGGCTCGTTGTTCCTCGCTCCACCGCAGGTATTCTTCTAGCATGTGGTAAATAACATCGGATTTGAAGATCGGAATTCCCGCGGTATTTGCTTCTTCTTCTGCGTCTGGCAGAATCTTCACATTAAAGGCAAGTACAACCGCGAGCAGTTTGTCCTCCTGACCTACGGCTTCAACCTCTTTGACATCTCTCGTCGAGACGTCTCCAATATCGGCCAATCGAATTTGGATGCCGTGTCTCGATAATGATTCTGTTACGGCTTCAAGTGAACCCAAAGTATCAGTTTTGAGTACTATTCCGGTCTTCTCAGTCTTGATTCTAAGTCTTTCAACTTCTTCCTCAATTAGTCTGGCATATTCTTTGGAGTTCTTTCCTTTCGGCACAGCATACAAGGGAGCGCCTGCGAGGGCAGTTTCAAGGTCTGGAGCCGCAATCTTGACCCCGGAAGCAGCCACAACCCTCTTCACGCTTGTAAATCTGTCCCGAGGGTCCCTTATCTCGTCAAGAGCTTTTGGGACGAGGATGGCTCGGATTTCTGTTATTATCGGATGCTCTCGCCCACCAATCGCTATAGTGTCATGCACTTTCAAGCTGCCATCATAAATTATCGCGTTGATCGTCGTTCCGAGCCCAGGTTCGTCCTTAACTTCAAGCACAGTACCTCTAGCTGGGCCTGAAGTTACCTGTAATTCTTGCGAAAGATAGGATTGCGTGAGACCTGTTAATATTGCAAGGAGTTCCGGTATCCCCTCGCCGCTCTTGGCGCTTACGGGAACAATTGCAATATTCTCCTTGAATTCAGTAATTTTATCGAATCTCTCGGATCTGAAACCAAGTCGCGATAAGGTGCCTATAATCGTGTAGACTCTGTTATCGAGTTCTGTTTGCACTTCTGGCAGTTGGGAAGTTAACGTTGCCGCGAAAGGTGTGTCTAGCTTAGATTTCCAACCAGGGATAGCATCAATCTTGTTAGCGGCAATTACGAAAGGTGTCTTTCTACTCTTGAGAATATTTATGGACTCGACAGTCTGCGGCTCCACTCCCTTCGTCACGTCGATAACTAGAATTGCTATGTCCGCGGCAGAACCTCCTCTACGTCTTAGGTTCGAGAAAGTTTCATGACCTGGAGTGTCAATGAATAAAAGGCCGGGAACTTTCAATTCAACATGGAATTGAGTGAGCAATTGGCCACAAATTGCTTCAATAATCTCTCGAGGCAGGAGACTGGCACCGATCAATTGTGTGATCAGCCCAGGTTCTCGCTTGGCGACAGTCGTCCCTCTTAATTTGTCCAAGAGCGTCGTCTTACCATGATCGACATGGCCAAGCACAACGACGATCGGCTGTCGGATGGTCATTTTTCACACCAAGTTTCTTGTTGCCTACAGCAGACTATTTTCCAATAGGCAACTGATTGATCATCAGGCCTGTTACTTGATCCCATTAAACCTTCGTGAGAGCTGAACTTTTTACATTCAAGATTCATTCGCACCCAGTCGATTATGGCCATTCAGGAGTCGAACGCGTTT
>CAYWMG010000093.1:0-7344 GCA_964459245.1 uncultured Candidatus Bathyarchaeia archaeon | reverse complement strand
GAATGTGAACTCGTCTAGTATGAGGCCTTCTTGGTTCATTATTGCAGCTCTACACTTCCATTTCCCAATATCCAATCCCACAAACCTCACCATTTCCTCTTCTTCACCTCCCAGACTGGCTTCAGGCTGCATTCACTCATTCGGGCGGAGAGCCCAGTACTCTTGCAGCTCAGGATCCTTGTCCAGTCACACACTCGGTCGCCCATATGGGGACCATGCGCACCGCGGACTAGCCAGCCTAAACCAACATCAACAACAAACATCTTTCATAAGGTCACACACACTAAAAACCACGAACGAACATGACGGTTCAATTTCTGATGCTTTCACTAAACTATTTGCCTAGCAGAAAGTCGATGATTGGGGTATAGATGCATAGTGTTGCGAAGGCCGTTCCGATGATGAAAATCACTGCTGGTACTGCCAGCTTGACGTCGCGTTTTCGCAGTATTAGATGGAGCACTACCCAACTCACTATCCAGCCTAGGAGTAGGAATGTTTCTTTCCCGCTGTATGGCCCTATGCCTTGCGCATTCGGAATCCAAAGTTTCCCTACCTGAAGAAGGAAGTTTGTTAACACATTTGCCTCGTCTCCTGCATTGCTAATGCCTAAACAGACTAATCCGATCATGGCGGAAAGAAATGCTGCTACTGCAGGACCGTTCGGTTTTCTAGCTGACATGTATTATAGGCTCCTCAGTTTCGTTATTCCTGCACCTAGAAGGTACGCTGTTATGAGGCAACACCACGCAATGGCGAAGACGATTCCTACCCATGTTCGCAATGATTTATTCGTGATGAGTTGTTCACCATACGCCCAGATGACGTAAGTTGCAGCCACTGCGAGTGGTATAGGGAAGAGTGCAATGAACTCTTTGAATTCGAAAAACACGTTGTGAACTGCAGGATTCGCTTGCATGAAGAAAGCTCTTGGGCCACCTGGTGCTCGGTAGGCTATGTAGATCCAGTTTCCGAAGGTGACTGTGGCTGCAGCTATGAGGGTGGAAATTATGGATAATATCTTGAGATCAGTAAAAGCCTTGATCTTGCCAGTGAAAAGCCGCCATCCCAGGTAGGATGTTACAGTGCCAACTACAACGCCCAACGTAGCCAGAAGCCCATGCGTCGCACTAATAACAGCCAACGCACCGCTCCCGAGAAAGAACGAGCCTACAGGCGCCGTCAATAGCGCCACCAATATGATGAATAGCGTTACCGCAGCCCAAGCCACAACAGTCACAAGTGGCGACGGATCCTCGCTAGAAGTCCTGAGTTTTCCAGTCATCTCTCTCATTGCCCTTGAATAAACAAGGTTCAGAGCCTTGAAGTAAATTTAAAGATTGTTTAACGCTGCCATGCGTGCTGCAGAAAGACCATTCGAGACTAACACAATTCAACTGAGATGTGGATTGTTTCTTGTGAGAAATATTCCAGTGGGGAGGGTGGTTTCTCATCACTTCACACTTAACATTGTTCGTAGGAATAATGTCTTTCGTGCGTTAAGCGACGTATTTCCTTAGCGGTGTCCTCTCAACCATTTTCACCGATATCAGACTCGTGATTACTGCAAGGAGAGCGATTGGAATATATGCAGCATACAGTTCAGCTCCGAGAATGTTAACGGTTGTTGTGTCGCTGAAACCAAAGTGCAAGAAAAACTTACTGAACACAAACAGAAACAATAATTGCCAATACTTGTGCACTGAGAAAAGACCCAACGAATGTTTTGAAAGGAACATAACATACTTGTTTGTGGATAGGTTGAGACTGCGTATTGAACAAAATATTCCCACAGAACCAATGAGTATGCTGATTCTCGAGTACGCAGAGAAAACACTATGAAGAATCAATATGTCATGAGCTGAGAACAATATGAAGAAGAGAAGAACCAATATTGTTTTTCGAAACGAGATACCGCTTCTCAACACATAGGCCAATGGCACATAGGGCAGAAACGCAATCAACCAAGACAGTGTATTTTCAGGAATCCTCAACAGGCCCACAAACTCAAAGTATGCTGAACAACCAAAAATAATGGCGAAGCCCACCGTTGCTCTTACTCTGCCACCCAGCCTAGCGTATACGAAGGCTAACAATGTCAGGACGAATAGGAACGATAGGAAGTAGAAAACTGAGCCAGCGACAAAAGGCAGAGCCGGTCCACCCCAAACGAGTAGCTCTTCAACAGACGGCAGTTCACATGATATGCGAGTGAAGATTAGATACTTTGCCGAAGAACATACCACGTAATAGGCCAAAACTTGCACTCCAGTCCAAAAAATGTAAAGCTCTCCAATCCGCAACAATCTTCGTTTCAGGTACTGAGAGTTCTCCAGTGGATGAGCAAAGAAGAGGCTCATCGAAATTAAGTAAAATAAAGGAACGGCGACGAGAGTGAACTGATCAAGGATAACAAAATTCACAAATGCCAAGAAATCAGGAGATTTGAATCTTAGCGGTTGCAGATGCCATATGAGAACAAGTACAATCGCTAAGGCTCTAACGAGGTCGAGTGAGTAATTTCTGGTAGCGTCAAGATGTAATTTACTAGTGGCTGTCAAAAAAGGGGTTGTCCTCACATCACCGTCAGTAATGATAAACAGGGCTATGGAACTTTTAGACGCGAACGCAGCTAAATTTTTCTTGAGCGATTTTTGTTCTGCTTCAAGTAGTGTCTACAAGGCTTTAGTCGCTACCTCCCAGGGCATCCGTTTAGCGAAGACCATGTTCCGGCCTATACGAAGTTACATTTTCGATATCGTCTCAATAATTCTCATTATATGCGTGAGTACAGCAGAAGCGTTGTATGATATCAACAGGCAAGTTCCCGATATTAACGAGGGGGTGCTCCTTACGGCTGGAGCCGGAATCGCTAAAGGCTTCATCCCCTACAAAGACCTCTTCTTCATTCACACTCCATTTGCCTATTTTTGGCTCTCTTGGATCGCTCTACACCCATCGCAACTTGCTTTCGCACATTACGTAGAGGCAGTGGTCTTCGTTCTCGGTTCGTTAACGGTCTTTGTGATTGGTAGGAAAATTCACAATACTCTGACAGGATTAGTGGCTGCGTTGCTCGTGTTAAGTGATCTATTCACCCTTATCTTTAGAGTGCAGTTGGGCCCTGAGAATTGGTTGAAATTTTTTGGCCTAGTCACGTTGGCATGCCTACTCGTGTGGGTTGAGCATCATAGTAGAAAATGGTTGATGTTGGCAGGAGCTGCTGCGGCTGCAGCATTTTGGTCATTTCAATTCGGAGCACTAGCCGTAATACTCGTATTCTTAGTAATCATTTGGAATAATTTCAAAACCCGTCCACCTAGAATAATAGGCTACCAACTTTTGATAGCACTAGCTGGAATGCTAATCGTTTCGGCTCCGTTTCTGACATACTTTGCTGTCAACAATGTGATGGGTCAATTTGTTCAAGCTGTAATCGGGGTACCTCTCGTACAAAATGGTGGAGCATCAGGTATGCTTGATAGATTGTTGAGTCTACAGAGCCCTCTGCACCCGATTATTGTTGCGAATGTGTATGCGGATCTTGAGAGCAAGCTACTGTGGCCTGTTTTCTGGCTATATTTGATTTATACGGGTTGGAGATGGGGTCACAATGGAAAGAGTGACAAGAGCATGCTCCTCATAGTTTACTTTTCAATGTTCTATTTGGCCATAACTGCGTACGAGCCCAACTTTGCTCAACACACGTTGCCTCTAATTCCCATAATGGAAGTTGGTGCAGCATCACTCATAGCCACCGTGTTTGAGCGAGAGATAACTTGGCTACGTGCATTACGCGTTCATCCGTCGCACATATTCCGCCTTCGCTCTAATCTTATTCCATTCATTAGCGGGATTCTTCTCCTATCCATTATCTCCATCTCTATAGTTAGTGTTCCATCATCGATTCAGAAAGTTCAGAATTATTATAAGGGAGGGGCGGATGCGCCGCCGCCATCATTAGTGGCGTACATAGATAGGTGGACTACTCCAAGTCAGCGTATAATCGTGCCGTCATCTCCTTTGACTTATTACTTTTCTGAAAGACAGCCAGCTATCGCTCATTACTTCCATTGTTACACAACTGAAGCCGTTGAGGCTTTGGAGATTGGGACGGCCATTTACACGAGGAGAGCGGCTCTGGTCGTGATCGATAACACATCCGGTAATTCCGTTGAACTTGCAATTCGGTTTGAGGTGATACATTCAGGAGCATATCACAGAGCAGCTGAGATAGGCAGGTATGATGTATATGCACTGAATGAACCTAAAAATTCAACAGTCGTCTAGAGTTCGAATCTAACTGGGAAACTTCCGTCTTTCGTTTTCGTCGTCGACTCTGGTGGTGCCTGGACTTGAATTTGAACGGTTGTGGTTGGTGCGTTTCAAAGCGTATGATACCTTGGTACGGACGATGGAAACCTGACTGTCGTCGTTCGTCAGAATGTGTATGTGGAAACGGGTGGTAGGCGGAGATGCAGGGGGATTACATTACCTGATAGTGGGGCTCATTCGTCCTAGCCCAAGCCTCATGTGCCTGAAACTGCTGAATAAATTGGTTGGCCCAATCAGATGATTGAAACGCACGGCAACTGTTGCCTTGAAACCATGCACTCTCTGAGAAGTTTGTGCTTCCTTCCCAACAAGTGTAAGTGCCATCAGGGTTGAGTACAACGAATCCTTTCCAATGCCAGATATCATCTGGTTGTGGACTGTTTAATCCAGCTGTAGTGATTGTGATTGTGCTATGTCCATTCTTTTTAAAGCTAGCTGCAAGTGCTAGAACTGACGGTGTCTCTTCTGCTTCTTGTTCTTGGGTGTAATCTAAGAGAAGATGAAACACTGCTCCTGCAGCATCTGCTTTTGTTATCGCATCTATCATTGGTTTCAGAGTGAAGGCATAGGCGGACATGTAGCATTTTTTAGTGTTGGATAGAAGTTGTAGAAGCTTTGCTTGAGCTACATTTCCATCTTCAGGGAGAAAGTAATCAGTTTCAGTAATATCAATAGTGATCGGCATTTATTTCATCCCCCTTCTCACGTTACGTTATAATTCGTGGAATTAGATAGTAGTCCTAGGGATTTTAGTATTTGCGTCACGTCTAATAAGGGGTGTTGTTAATTATTTAACTGCTCATGCTCTTGTTAAGGTGAAGATCCAAATGCCGCGTAAGATAGCGCGTTATGGTTGGATTCCAGATCTTCCAGATCAACGAGACCATCTATACACAGCTCCACGAGAAGTTCTCCTCGCTCTACCAGGAAGTATCGACTTGAGGCCTCAGTGCCCTGCCGTGTATGATCAAGGTCAACTTGGAAGTTGCACTGCCAACGCTATCGCGGCAGCCATGGAATTTGACCAGATGAAAGAGCAACAACCACAGGTTTTTCTTCCATCTAGACTTTTCATATACTACAACGAACGAGCCATTGAGGGAACAGTGAACACTGATTCTGGTGGACAAATTCGTGACGGCATCAAAAGCGTGGCAGCTCAAGGTGACTGCCCTGAAAGCCTATGGCCATATGATATTACGAAATTCGCGGTCAAACCGCCACAGCAATGTTATGATCAAGCCTTGAAGTTTGAGGCAGTTCAGTATGAGAGCCTTCCGCAAAACTCTGACACTTTGAAAGGTTGCTTAGCTTCAGGTTACCCTTTTGTATTCGGTTTCACCGTGTACGAAAGCTTCGAAAGCCCACAAGTAGCCCAAACAGGTCATGCTCCGATGCCATCCACCTCAGAACGAGCCGTGGGAGGACACGCGGTCATGGCAGTTGGATATGATGATTCCAAAAATTGGTTCATCGTAAGGAACTCTTGGGGGGCAGGATGGGGCATGAACGGATACTTCACGCTTCCATACACCTACCTACTTCAACCGAATCTCTCCAGCGATTTCTGGACCATACGAGTCGTAAGCTGACGCCCACCCCCTGTTCCCCTAGGAAGTCACTCGATATTTCCTACGAAAAATGATTATGAATCGCCCGCAAGAGCTAGCCGTGAAGGTTGGGACAGAGTTCCATATTGACCTGCCCTCTAATCGTACTACGGGATACATGTGGCAACCTGAATATGACTCCACGTTTGTGCTGCTAATTGGGGTTAATTACGATCAAATTTCCAAAAGGGCAGGGGCTGGAGGAACAGAATCCTTCACGTTCAAATCCCTCAGAAAAGGAAGAACGATCATCAAAATGCGCTACGGCAGACCATGGGAGAATAAGACAGTAAAGGAGCATACATATACGCTCATAATAACTGAATTCGATCAGAATCTTACGACGAGTTGAGATGGGATCATGGCCTCGAACACCGAAAGAATCGACGTACGCCTATCTGGTAAGCAACTACTGGAGTCAGCAACGTTCAACAAAGGGAATGCGTTTACTGAAACCGAGCGTGCCATTCTTGGACTTCAGGGCCTATTGCCTCCAGCCGTAGAAACAATTGAACTCCAAGCCCAGCGTGCTCTCCAGCAACTGGGGCAGAAGACCACTGACCTTGAACGTTACATCTATCTGATCCAACTATACGATACGAACGAGACCCTCTTTTTCAGAGTCGTAATGTCGGACCCGGCGCGGTTTCTGCCAATCGTTTACGACCCCACTGTTGGTGAGGCGTGCCTAAAGTTCGGTCACATTTACCGGCATCCTCGCGGAATGTACATTACGATCAAGGACAAGGGTCGCGTTCGTGAGGTTCTTTCTAACTGGCCGGAAAAGGATGTTCGTATTATCTGCGTCAGTACGGGCGGGCGTATCCTCGGGTTGGGTGATCTCGGCGCTAATGGAATGGGAATTCCCATCGGTAAGTTACAACTCTACACGGCGTGTGCTGCTGTCCCGCCTCATGGTCTTCTTCCGCTTCTGTTGGATTGTGGTACGAATAATCGTGAATTACTCAACGATCCGCTTTACCTCGGACTGAGGCAGGCACGGCCTACGGATGAGGAGATGACCCAGTTCGTTGATGAGTTCGTCCAAGCCGTTCAAGAGACCTTTCCAAATTGTTGCATACATTTTGAAGACTGGCGAGGCACAGACGCTCTCCGCTTTCTAGCCCGCTACCGTGACAAAGTTTGCTGCTTCAATGACGACATTCAAGGAACCGGAAGTGTCACCGTCACGGGACTATTGAACGCCGTCCACATCAAGGGAGAGAAGATGAAGGATCAGCGCGTACTTTTCTTCGGCGCAGGTTCCGCCGGAATTGGTAACGCGCTCATGACTGCAGCAGCTATGAAGCTTGAGGGCATTTCAGATGACGAGGCGCGTAACCGAATATGGATGTACGATATCAACGGCCTCCTGGAAACTTCACGGACCGATCTCATC
>CAYWMG010000092.1:0-4174 GCA_964459245.1 uncultured Candidatus Bathyarchaeia archaeon | reverse complement strand
CCATTGAGGACATCAGAAAACTCAAGGAAGTACCAGTTGATGGATTCTTGATCGGGTCATCAATCATGCTAGCCAATGATATCGAAAGCAAAGTCAGAGAATTCGTTCTCGCCTAGGATGAAACATGCGAGTTAAGATCTGCGGCATGATGCGAAGAGTAGACGTTGAAGCCGCACTGGACAACGGGGCCGATGCCGTGGGATTCGTGGTTGGAACCCCCGACTCACAAAGGAACCTGCGGCTTGAAACTGCACGCAGACTAATGAAAAACGTACCCGTCCTCGCAACCAAGGTAGCCGTGACCACCACATCGAATCTGAAGCTACTACGGAAAATTTGCTTAACGCTCAACCCTGACGCATTACAATTGCATAGCCATGACCAATACATGCTTCGCAACTTACGCAAAAAAAACCCAGAACTTAAGATCATCATAGCCACCGCAATCCGCGACCATCGATCCATCTTCGACGCCACAAGAACCGCAAGATACTCTGACGCTTTACTTGCTGACACACCCAGCCATTCCGTAGCAGGCGGAACAGGGAAGACTCATGATTGGAAGCTTACCGCACAATTACGAAAACGCATTCAGCCACACCCATTGATTCTAGCAGGAGGATTGACCGCCGCCAACGTTATTCGAGCAATAAGAACAGTAAAACCTTACGCCGTTGACGTCTCAACAGGCGTTGAAACAAGGATCGGAGTAAAGGATCATCAAAAGATGAAGGAGTTCATAAGAAACGCAAAGGAGATTATCGCATGAAATACACGCAACCAATACTCGGAAAGTTCGGACGATACGGAGGCAGATACGTACCTGAGACTTTGATGAATGCGTTAATTGAACTTGAAACTGAATACGAACTTCGGAAAAACGACCTCGAATTTAAGAAACAACTCGACTACCTATTGAAAGAGTTCGTAGGCCGCCCAACTCCGCTGTACTATGCTGAGAACCTTACGAAGAAGACTGGAGGCGCGAAGATTTACTTAAAACGTGAAGACCTCGCACACGGAGGGGCACACAAAATCAACAATACGATAGGACAAGCTTTACTGGCTAAGAGTATGGGAAAAGAGAGAATCATTGCTGAAACTGGAGCAGGACAGCACGGCGTAGCAAGCGCCATGGCATGCGCAGCTCTAGGGATAAAATGCGAAGTCTATATGGGCACCGAAGACATTGAGAGGCAAAAGCTCAACGTATTCCGGATGAACCTTCTAGGCGCAAAAGTTCAACCCGTCAATTCTGGATCAAAGACGTTAAAGGATGCGATCAATGAAGCATTTCGAGACTGGGTTTCCAACGTTCGAAACACATACTATTTGCTTGGATCAGTCGTTGGACCACATCCTTATCCCATGATCGTAAGAGACTTCCAGAGCGTTATAGGCCACGAGATAAGAAAACAAATCTTAGAACGTGAAGGACACCGTCCCAACGCCATCGTAGCATGCGTCGGCGGCGGTAGCAACTCAATAGGTGCTTTTCACCCATTCATCGAAGATACTGACGTTGAATTATATGGAATCGAAGCAGGCGGCCTCGGATTATCTTCAGGCAAGCACGCAGCATCACTATGTGCGGGCAAGGAGGGCGTCTTCCATGGAATGATGACATTTCTTCTCCAAGACAGAGACGGCCAAGTGCAATCAACTCATAGCGTATCTGCCGGTCTTGACTATCCAGGCGTCGGACCTGAACATGCATACTTGAAGACAATAGGTCGCGTCAATTACGCCGCAGTAACAGACAAACAAGCTCTTCAAGGATTCGCAGACCTCTGCACATATGAGGGCATTATACCGGCACTTGAATCAGCCCATGCTGTTCACTTTGGTACAGAACTAGCATCAAAAATGAAACACGATCAGATTGTAGTCATCAACCTTTCAGGCAGAGGTGACAAGGACGTGAATGTAGTAGCAAACAGATTGGGGGTCAGATTATGACAGAGATCTCTGACACCTTCGCAGATTTGAAGAGTAAAAAAGAAGGCGCTCTAATTGCCTACGTTACTGCTGGCGACCCCAATCTAACTAAGTCATCGCTCATTGTAGAGGCGCTTGTGAACGGTGGAGCAGATATAGTTGAACTGGGAATTCCTTTCTCAGACCCAATAGCGGACGGGCCAACCATACAGAACGCGGTGTTGAGATCACTTGCCAATGGGTGTAGACCTCTCGACGTGATCAAAATTGCCCAGAAAGTGCGCGAGAATTATGAGATTCCCTTGGTAACCATGACTTACTACAATCCTATCTTCCGAATTGGTCTAAGGAAATTCCTGCATCTCGCTTCAGGAGCCGGAATTTCAGGAATGATAGTGCCAGACCTTCCTATCGAAGAGTCATACACATACAAGAAAGAATGCAGCGCGAATGACGTGGACACTATATTCCTTGCGTCTCCATCTACTGACGAAATCAGACTAAAGCAGATTGCCGCACAGACTTCAGGATATCTCTACTTGATCTCCCTGTACGGAGTAACTGGAGCAAGAAACAAGGTTGCACCAGAAGTCTTAACCCTGGTACGCCAATGTAAGAATTGGCTCGCTGACAGCCTGCATCTTCCCTTTGCAGTAGGATTCGGGGTCTCAAAACCTGAGCATGTAAATCGAATAATCCATGGAGGAGCAGACGGCGTGATCGTTGGTAGCGCCTTCGTTAACATCATTGAAAAAGAAGGAAGCAACTTGCCCCAAGCAACTAAACGACTGACCAGATTGGCGCACTCGTTAAAGAGAGCTACGAGATTCACGTAATTAATCCGCTGAAGCGCAATAGGTTGACTACTGGTGTAGTCTCTTCCCACATGCTCCGCAATAATGTGCGAAATGCGGATTTACGTTGCTGCAAAAGGAGCAGGTGATTGTAAAGAGTGATTCGCCGCAGTCATAGCAATATTTGTTCTTACTTGGATTCGGCTTCCCACACTTGTTGCAGAAGACCCTATTCAGTTTACGAGTAACTAGATCCATGAACTATCCTGTTCGTGATTAGCGTTGACAAGCTTATAGAATATTCGAAGTTTCAGTTAGAAACTCGCTTACCTTTTTGAATACGTTATCAAACATTCTCGCCGTCAACCTTCCGGTTTGTGTGTTCTGTCGACTAGGATGATAGGATGCACAGAGTGCAGGGTAGGGGTTGGGCAGTTTGAAGAAAGCTCCGTGCTTGAAGACTAATTTGGCGTGCAAACCTTGAGATCTCAGATGTCTTACGTACGTGTCAAAGGCAACCCGTCCTAACGCTAGAACTACAGCGATGTTTGTGAGAAGTTGAACTTCAAGCGTCCAGTACTCTTGACAGGTCTCGATCTCTCTAAGGGTGGGCTTATTCTTCGGAGGAGCGCACCTAACTATGGCAGTCATGTAAGCACCTTTCAATACTAACCCATCGTTGACTGCTACAGAAGTGGCTTGGTTCGCAAAACCAAATTTGTAAAGCACTGGAATCAAGAATTGGGCAGAACCATCTCCTGTGAACATACGTCCTGTACGATTTCCGCCGTGTGCAGCTGGAGCTAAACCTAGAATTAGCAAACGGGCTTTTGGATCACCAAATCCGGGAATTGGCTTACCCCAGTACTCCCACTCACGGAATTGTCTCCGCTTTGTTCTTGCTATTCGTTCACAATATCTTCTTAATCTGGAACACTTATCACAAGAAATTACATTGGTATTCAGTTCTGATAATGTAGAATACTTCAGGTCCGAAGAAGACATTTATTCTATTAGTCCCGCAATACCAGAGAAAGTTGACCTATGGCTAGGTTCTCGCCTGAGAGGTTGACGATTTGAGTTAATCCCTTATGCTGTGCATCACCGAAGTAGGCAAGGGTTAAAGGAAGCCATCCTGTCCAGTTCATGGGAAAACGAGCTTCAAAATAGCCATTAGCGTCCGTAACTGCTACTTGAGTCCTATACGAGTCTTCAAAATAATAGGTCATGTACACATTAGCTCCAGCGACAGGACTTCCTGAACTCGTCAGCAAGTAACCCTTTACACCAACAGCTGCGCCCCGAGTTACAATTGCAGATACCTGCGAAAAATCAGCTACTACTCCTGATGTTGATCGTGGAGTTGAGGGCAAAACAACAAAATCAGCAGATGGGATTTGGAAAGTAGTACTCACTACCGCGAGAGCCGCGCCTGCGGCCAC
>CAYWMG010000091.1:0-1784 GCA_964459245.1 uncultured Candidatus Bathyarchaeia archaeon | reverse complement strand
CATTATCGACAGCATGGCTGTCGTCTTTCCGCATCCTGACTCACCAGCTAATCCAAACACCTCTCCTTCCGCCACTTGCAGGCTAATTCCGTCGACTGCCTTTATGCTGCCTTTGTTCGACGTGTAGCCAACTTGTAGCTGCTCTATGTTCAATAGGGCTAATGGAATCGCCTCAAATCCAGCTCGTCTTGAGTCTAGGGCTCAACATATCATCTAGGGCATTGCCAACCAACGCGAAAGCGACCATAACCAATACAATGCAGACACCTGGCGGTACAACATACCAGTAAGCGCCAAGGGTCATAGCTCCACTTGTGTACGCATAATGCAACATCATCCCCCAACTCACATGGACGGGATCGCCTAGGCCGAAGAAGCTCAAGACAGACTCCGCAAGTATCGCGTTTCCTATCAGTATGACACTATTCGCGAACGCTAAGGGAATAACGTTAGGTAGGATGTGCTGAAGAATGATATGGGAATCTTTTGCCCCGATAGATCTGGCTCTCTCAACAAACGGTCTTTCCTTGAGTGACAGAATCTGCGACCTTACGGTTCTGGCGGTCCAAGTCCATCCGGTGATTCCTATCACTAAAATCAGGTTCAGCATGCTGGACCCGAAAATCGCTGCCAGAACTATCACGAGTGGAAGGAAAGGGATCACCAGAAACAGATCAGTAAATCTCATGAGGACTTCAGCTTTCAACCCTCCATAGTAGCCGGCCAACAATCCGATGAGCGTACCAACTACGAGGGAAATGAATGCGGCCAGAAACCCTACCGTCAGAGAGACTTGAGAAGCGTAGATGATTTCACTCAATACGTCACGGGAGACTTCATCAGTTCCCAGAAGGTGCGTTAAGCTGGGTGGAAGGAGGATGCTTGATGGTCCTAGCTGTTGGTCCGGGGCGTACGGTGCAAGTTGTGCTGCGAACACCGCTTGAACCAAAAAGAAGATGAGAATACTGAGGCCAATCACGCCTCTCTTACTTCGCTTGTAGGTATTCCAGAACTGACTTATGGCTCTCAGATGGTTTTGCATGTCTCTCCCACCGCCTCAATACCGTACTCGCGGATCTAGCCAAGTATACAGAATGTCAACCGCAAAATTTGCAGCCAGTACAGAAAGCGCCGTGATCAAGAAGGCTCCCTGTAGTAGGGGGTAGTCACGCAACAACAGCGCTTCGTAGGTCAGGCTTCCAATCCCAGGCCACGAGAAGACAGTTTCAGTCTGAAGCACGCCTCCAACAACGGCTCCTATATTTATCGCCGCGAGGGTAAGGCTCGGTAACATTGCATTTCGCAGCGTGTGCTTCCGAATGACTTGCCAATTGCTCATGCCTTTCGCTCTGGCCGTAAGCACGTAGTCTTGAGTAAATTCCTCAAGCAGGGAGCTTCTTGCGAGGATAGTGTAGAAGCCCATGTAATATAAGACGAGTGTGATTACTGGCATCGCAAGGTGACTCAACAAATCCAGAATGTATGTGCCGAAGCTTTCCGCTCCAACGCCCACCGTGATCATGCCTGATGTCGGGAAAACGCCCAGCCACACAGAGAAGACTAGTATGAAGAGCATTGATAGCCAAAAGGTGGGCACCGAATAGGTCGTTAGGGCGAAGCTGACGCAAAATGCGTCAAACTTACTCCCGTGTTTCCAGGCGGCGAAAACTCCGAGAAAGATGCCGATGAGTACGAAGAAAACATACGCTACTCCGACGAGTAGCACAGTGTTGCTGAGCCTTTGCATTACGATTGGAAGCACAGGCTGGTCATACGCGAACGAC